>NZ_FUWU01000022.1 GCF_900167415.1 Fibrobacter intestinalis
ATTTTAGAAAACCTTGCAATATTTTCACAGGGTAGAAATCAGTTTTTCCCAATAGTTATGCGGGCTGGGCGGGATTTTAAGGGACGACTAAATATTTTATAGGCATATCGCGTGGAGTCTGTCTGTCGGTATGGTGGTGGGAATTTGGCAAGCTGTTGATAGTTTCTTGAGTTCAAATCCAACTTGCAGACGCCTAAATCGTATGCGGAAACAAAGAATGTCCCGGAAATTTCTACAGCACTCAAAAATTGCAGGCCGTCTTCCTCTTCGTATTGATTCCAATTGGAATCCTTTTGGATGGCGATAACGGTCGTGATGCGCTTTGCCGCTTCTTCAATGCTGTCCTTGTAGCCGGCCAGATTGACGACTAGGCGGTTAGAAGTCCTTCCGATGCCCATAACGTCGAACCATCCGCCAGCCCCCACTTCTTTTTTTAGCAACCTTTTCCAATTTTTTTCTTCTGGGGAATACTTCCAGATTTCCCCGGAACGGTAGGTTCCCACGTAAAGTCCGCTGGAATCTGCGAAAACATTTTTTACATAGGCATCTGTCGGCGGCGCAATCGTGTTCCAGACCGAAGAGCCGATTTTCGAGATGAAAACCCTTGGCGAGAACGTGCGATAATTGGGCTTGCCTTTAACGGGAGACATCCAGTTATCCCTTATAATGAGCCAGTCTTTGGAATGTGTGACTTTCCGTAGGCTTCCACCGCGCTCATTGTCGATGACGGGACTGAATCCCGCCGGCTGCCATCCGAAATTTTCGGAAAGTTCTTCTTCGCATGCTTCGCTGACCAAAAGCTCCAAGGGAATCATCGGTCCTTTGCAGGGGTCTTCCGAATGTGTACTGCAGGCGATCACTGCGAAAGCGAAAAAGAAACTCAAATAAAATTTCATCTAGAACTCATATAAATGTGTTCATTAAATCTCCTGTATTTTTTTAATGGTAAAAAATATTGTAATTGTGTCAATAACACGTGAGTTTTTCTAGTACAAAAAAAAAAGGCTTATGTGCAAAATTCCACCCGATTTGTTTGAAAGCTTTCTTCAACTTGAAAATGGAGAAATATTGCAACGGCGGTTCTGTTAAGAATTCAGACGGTAGCGGTTTTTATCTTTGGCGAGAGCTGCATTTCTGCGGGCTTAAAGTATTTAGCGGCTGAAGTTCGTGCCGTAGCGAAGCATTCCCACTTGTCCCTAACCCCTTTCTTATACAAAAACTCCCCGGAAAATTCCGAGGAGTTCTAAAAATTTCGGTCAGATTTAGGCCATTTAAGGTTCAGAGTCCGCAGAGTTCGCGGGCTTTCGCCTCGACCGCTTCGGAAAGCGCTTTTTCATCGTGGGCGTATTTTTTGATCAGCCTGACGAAAACGGATCCGGCGATGACTGCTTCGACGGAATTTGCGATGGCTTTCGACTGTTCGCCTGTGGAAATTCCGAAGCCGCCGTACACCGCGGAACCTCCCTCCCGCACCTTGGATATGAACTGGAGGGTTTCATCATCGATGACCGTCGTCGTTCCCGTGATGCCGACGCGGAGCGATGCGTAGATGTGCGGAAAACCCGCATGCGCCATTTGGGAAAGTCTCGCCTCGTCCATGCTGGGACTTGCCACGGGAATGTTCTCCATCCCGTATTTTTTACAAGCGGCGGTCAGTCCTTCGTCGTGGTCGAATGGCAGGTCGGGGATGATCATGCCGCGGACCCCCGCTTCGCTCGCACGCTTGCAAAAATTTTCGACTCCCGGCGTATAGACCAAAGAGGCGTAACTCATCAGGTAAATGGTCGTTTGCGGAAAAGCTTTGTGTATTTTGGCGATGAAGGCGAGGCCGTCGCTGACGCGGTAATGGCGACTTAGAACTTCGGTGCAGGCTTCCTGAATTGCCGGACCGTCTGCGGAAGGATCGCTAAACGCCAACTGAATTTCCAGAATATCGGCACCGCCCTTGACCATGGCCGAAGCCGCTTGAAAAGAGATTTCGTCTGTCGGGTAACCAGCGACCAGATGACTCATCAATTTGATTTTAGGCATTGGCTGTTTCTCCTAGTAATTTGGCGTTGTGAATATCCTTTTGTTCGTTGAGACGCTGCAATTCGCTTTGCAGGAAACGTTTCCATTCCTCCGGTCGGAATTCCGGGCTGGTAATGAAAACGTCCTTGTCCCCGCGCCCCGACATATTGATGACGATGGCTTTGTCTTGCGGAAATTCCTTGGCGATTTTCATGGCTGCCGCACCGGCGTGCGCGCTTTCCAAGGCAAAAAGAACGCCTTCGTTTTGCGCAAAAAAACGGACGGCTTCCAGAGCTTCTTTATCCGTCGCGCTGACAAATTCAATGCGCCCGCTTTCTCCCAAAGCAGCCAGTTGCGGTCCGATTCCGATATAGTCGAGTCCTGCGCTGATGGAACGCGTCGGCAAGGAGTTCCCGTCTTCATCGACAAGAAAACGACTTTTATATCCTTGAATAATGGATTCTCTGCTGGCATTTCCCAGCATGCGGCAGGCATTTTCACCGATTTTCGGACCGATTCCGCCCGCTTCGACGCCGATGAGGCGGGGCGATTTTTGCTGGAGAAAAGGACTGAAAAAACCGATGGAGTTGGAACCGCCGCCGACACAGGCTATCATGGCTGCGACATCGATATTCCGTTCTTCGCATTGCGCTTTGACTTCTTCCCCGATAATGGATTGAAAGGACCGGACAATATCGGGAAAGGGGGCAGGGCCTAAAGCAGAACCCAGAACGTAATGCGTGGAATCGGGATTGCTCGCCCAGTCGCGCATCGCTTCATTGACGGCGTCTTTTAAGGTGCGCGAACCGCTTGTCACCGAACGTACCTTGGCGCCATAAAGTTCCATAGCGGCGACATTGGGCTGCTGGCGACGAACATCGACTTCGCCCATATACACGGTGCAATCCAAGCCGAGTTTAGCGCACGCCGCGGCGGTCGCAACGCCGTGTTGCCCGGCTCCGGTTTCGGCGATAATCCGTTTTTTTCCCATGTATTTGGCTAAAAGGACCTGGCCTATCGCATTGTTTATTTTGTGGGCACCCGTATTCGCCAAGCCTTCGAGTTTGATGTAAATCTGCGCGCCGCCCAGGTGTTCTGTCGCTCGAGGGGCAAAAAGCAGCGGGGTTTCCCTGCCGATGTAATCTCTCCGGATTTCTTGCAATTCCGCAGAAAATTTCGGGTCGCGGGAAAAATGCCGAAACGCTTCTTCCAATTCGTCCAGAGGGCGCTTCAAAACTTCGGCGACGTATTTGCCGCCGAAGCGGTCGAAAAAGCCATGATTGCTGTTCATATTCTTCCTTTACAAAAAGAAAAAGACCTTCCGAATACGTCCGGAAGGTCCTTAAAACCAGTGAAAAACACAAAAACCGGACTTATGTCAAGCCCGACGCCACCAGCAGTTGGTGTTTCTTGTGTTTTGCATGACGCAAAAATAGACATTGCAAAAAAAATTGGCAAGGGTATTTTCTAAATTGGCGTTTCAAAAAAAAGAAGGCTCGTGATGAGTGCAATTCTTGAACAGTTTGATGTAGTTGTGATTGGCGGCGGACACGCCGGAATCGAAGCGGCGCACGCGGCGTGGAAAATCGGCGTGAAAACGGCCATGGTGACGATGGATTTGAATGCCATCGGCAGAATGTCCTGCAATCCAGCAGTGGGCGGTGTAAGCAAAGGGCAAATTGTCCGCGACATCGACGCATTAGGCGGGCTGATGGGAATTTTGACGGACAAGGCGGGCATCCAGTTCCGGATGCTGAATCAGAGCAAGGGACCCGCCGTATGGGGACCGCGAGCGCAATGCGATTTGAAAAAATACAGCGAATGCGCACGGGAAGCTTTGGAAAGTTGCGTCGGACTCCATCTGATTCCCGGGGAACTCGCAGCCTTTGAAAAAAATGCCGATGGAAATTTTGAACTGACCCTTTTAAATGGAGCGCGCTACGAAACCCGAACGCTGATAATCACCAGCGGCACTTTTCTGGCGTCCAAAATGTTTACCGGTCTCGAAACGAGTATCGGCGGGCGCGTGGGGGAACCCAGCGCGGACGCGCTTTCAAAGTCCATTCAGGCAAACGGGTTGCAGCTTCGGCGATTGAAAACGGGAACGCCCAGCCGTCTAGATCCTTCGACTATTCATTTTGAAGAATGCGAAGTCCAGCCGGGGGACGCAAATCCCTGGCCGATGAGCGACCGGCATGCGGAAGCGATTGACAATGGCAACGTCTGCTGGATTACGCGGACGAACTTGAAAACGCACGAGATTCTGCGTTCGGGCTTCAAGGACAGCCCGATGTTTTCCGGTCGCATTCAAGGGAAGGGGCCGCGCTATTGCCCGAGCATCGAAGACAAAATCAATCGATTTGGCGACAAGGACGGGCACCAGCTTTTTATGGAACCTGAAACCAAGGACGTTTCCCGCATTTATTTGAATGGATTCAGTTCGAGCCTGCCGGCGGACGTGCAGTTGAAAGCCTTGCACACCATTCCGGGACTTTCGGAAGTGCGGGTCATGCAGATCGGCTATGCGGTGGAATACGACAGCATCGATGCCACGCAGCTTTATCCGACTTTTGAGTGCAAGCGGCTTTCGGGTTTGTATTTTGCGGGGCAGGTCTGTGGCACGAGCGGCTATGAAGAAGCGGCGGGGCAAGGAATTGTCGCAGGAATCAATGCGGCACTTAAATGCCAAAATGCGGAACCCTTTATTTTGGGGCGTTCGGAAAGCTACATCGGCGTGATGGCGGACGACCTTTCGCATTTCCTTTTGGACGAACCTTACCGGATGTTCACCAGCCGTGCGGAATACCGACTTTTTTTGCGCTCGGACAACGCCGACTCTCGCCTAAAGGAAAAAGCGCGTAGTCTGGGCATGATAACCGACGCCGACTATGGAGCCTGGACCCTTCGGAAACAGGAAATGGAACGGGTGAAAAAATCCTTGGCGGAAACGAATGTCTCGGCTGCGGAAATCAATCCGTTTCTGGAATCGTTCGGCGAAGCGCCCGTTCGGGAATCCGTGCGGCTGAACACGATTCTGCGTCGGCCCAAAATCGACCCCGAAGCGTTTTTTCAAAAATTCGTTCCGGACAATAAGCTCATTCGCCGCGATTTGTGGAATCTTTTTGCCGAAGAAGCCTATGCGGGATTTTTTGCCCGCCAGGAAAAGGAAATCGAGCATGAAAAGAAAATGGACCGGATCAAATTGCAGCCGGACATGGACTATAGCCGGATTTCCGCCCTTTCCATCGAAAGCCGCCAACGACTCGCCAACGCCAGACCGCTTACCGTCGGTAGCGCATCCCGTATTCCCGGCATTCGTCCCTCCGACGTGATGGTTCTTGCGCACTGGGCCGAAAAGTAAATTTTTGGCAGAATCGAAGCCTGATTCCCGCTTGAAAACTCCCGCCATTGTCTATGGACAACAGAGACGATTATTTTTAGCGGCGCATCCCTTCTTTGGATGTATATTTCTTTTAGGTGAATGGGATGATACGTCAAAAATATGATAATCTGCTCTGGATTCTGCTGGCGATACTGGCCGCTTTTTTCACTTTGAGCTGTTCGGATGACCGGACATCGCTGGGAAATAGCGCAGAATCTGGAAATCCGGAAATTGCGGGCGTTCTGTATTTTGCCGACGGCTCGTTTGCCGCGCGCATTCGCGTCCGGGTCGTTCCCGATGATTTTTCCGTATGGAGCGATTCTGTCGATTCCCTTTGGACGACTTGGACGGATTCCTTGGGCCGTTTTGAATTTTCAACCCTCCCTTCCGAAATTTTTACGCTGGAAGCCGAGGATTCCCTTTCGGGAATGCAGCTGGTGCAGATGGGCATATCGAAAGATTCGGAAAGGGAAAATATCAAAGGCTACTTGGAAAATACGGGAAGCGTCCGCTTGGGTGCAGAAAATTTTGCAGACGGCACGACCGGAGTGGTCTATGTGCCGGGAACGACGATTCTTCGCCCGGTGACGGTGGAACTGGGCAATATCTTTGTGGATTCTCTGCCTGCGGACTCCCTTTGCCCGCTGATTTTCCGTTCGGATTCTGGGGATTCTCTGGAGGTAAACGAACCTGTTCTGGTTGTCGCTGACTCTGTCACAAGCGTGCAATCCCATTCCGTTTCGTTGCGTTTCCGCATTCCGCTCGACATGACCTCTTCGGGAATCGCCCTGGACGAAGACTTGCGCAATTTCCCGTTGGAAATTCGCCTGGATTCTTCGGACTACGATTTCCGCGGACTGGAGCGACTTCAAGGCGCGTGGAATGCCGTGCTTTGCGGCGATACCCTTCCGCTTTCGCTATCTTATGCCGATTCGGAAAAAGGAATTTTCGCCTTTTGGACTCGGATTGCCAAATTGCGGACGAACGCAAAAGATACGCTCTTCCTGTCGTTTGAAGAAAATACAGAAGCATCGCTTCAATCGCAGGGAAATGTCTTTTCGGACGGTTTTATCGCCGCTTGGCATTTTGATGAAGGGGATTCGACGGCAAGAGACGCTACGGGAAACGGTTTTGACGGCATTCCCGAAGATCTGTCCGTTGCCGACGAGGCGGTTGCCGGCGGAGCGCTTTATTACGACGGCAGTCAAGGGGCCGTGACCATTCCGAATTCGGCGACCGGCGCTTTGGATTTGACTCTCCAGACTTCGGTCACTTTTTCCGTCTGGGTTAAAATGGAAGGGCTGGACCGTTCGCGCGTTGTTTTTGGAAAGGGAGCTTCTCAATATCACTTGATGTATTTGGCGGGAACAAACGAGTCCAGCTGGCTGTACGAAATCTTCACCGACGAGATTCTGGATTCCTCCAGCAATTCCGCAAGATACTGGTATATGGACTCCTCGAAGGCTTCCGAAGAATGGACGCATCTGGCGGTGGTCCAAGATTCGAGCGGAGCGGCCCTGTATGTAAACGGGGAAGTCGCCGCCTCTTCGCCGCGGATAGGAACAAGTACGACCGTGCGTACGACGGACAGCCTTTTTGTCATCGGCAAATTGATTTACCCGGCGGATGATCCGACGGATTTGGTGACGCATTATTTCAAAGGAGTCATCGACGAATTTCACGTTAGCCGCAATGCGCGATCCTCCGCCTGGATTTTAACGACTTATCAAAACCAGAATCCCCAAAAGCGCTGGCCGGTTCCCGAATTTATCGATTAAGGGAAATTTACAAACGTTGTCCGTGGACTGCGGTTTTAAACCGCTGAAAATAGAATTCTCCAACGGGAGGGTATTTTATTAGAAAAAGGAGTTTCCATGAGCGTGTTTGGGTGTAAATTTCATTCTTTGGCGATTTGTACGTTGTTGGGAGCGGGCGTTTTCGTTTCTACAGCGCAGGCTTCGCCGCAAATGGAAAAATTGGGCAGGGGACTTTCCGTGGCGAAAGCGGGCGAAGGAATGTTCGTGTGCTGGCGACTTTTGGGAACAGATTCTCCGCAGGCGACGTTCACGCTTTTTCGGGATGGCGCAGAGATTGCGAAAATCAACGGCTCCTCATCTACTTGCTATGCGGACAAGGCGGGGAACCCAACAAGTAAATACGCCCTTCAGGATGAAGCCGGCATCGTTTCTTCGCCCGCAATCGTCCTCGGGAATTATTACAAAAATACATACGGACAAGCGGCCTACACGAACATTCCTCTAGATGTCCCCGCGACACTCACCATGCCCGACGGCTCGGAATGCACCTATTCTCCAAACGACATGAGCGTGGGGGATTTGGATGGCGACGGCGAATATGAACTGGTTCTCAAATGGGATCCGAACAATTCTCAGGACAATTCCAAAAACGGCTATACGGGAAACGTCTATATCGATGCGTATAAATTAAACGGCAAAAAACTTTGGCGAATCGACCTCGGCAAAAATATCCGGGCGGGAGCGCATTACACGCAATTCATGGTTTACGATTTGGACGGCGACGGCTATGCGGAAGTGGCGATGAAGACTGCGGATGGAACCATTGACGGCAAAGGAAAAGTTATCGGCGACGCGTCGGCGGACAATCGCTCTTCGGCGGGGACGATTCTTACCGGAAACGAATACTTGACGGTTTTCAAAGGCGAGAGTGGCGAAGAAATTACGACGGTGGACTACTTGCCCGCGCGTTCCATTCTGGAGCAATCGAAAAGCGTCGGACAATGGGGCGACGACTACGGCAACCGCTCGGAACGCTATCTGGCGGGAATCGCCTATTTGGACGGCATCCATCCGAGTCTCATCATGTGTCGTGGCTACTATACGGCAGCATACATTGTCGCCTGGGATTTCGACGGGAAAAATCTTACGCAGCGTTTTTATCACAAAAGCGATGTACCCGAACAGGGGCTTTATGGCGAAGGCAATCACAATTTGAGCATCGGCGACTTGGACGGCGATGGCTTGGATGAAATCGTTTACGGTTCCGCAGCATTGAAGCATGACGGCACTCTTTTGTATCGCACGGGATTCGGGCATGGCGATGCGATACACTTGTCCGATATGGATCCGGACAGGCCGGGATTGGAACTTTGGGATGTTCACGAGGAGCTGACTTCCGATTACGGATTTGAATTTCGCGCAAATGATGGAACCGTGATTTTTGGAGAAAAGACGGGAACGGACAACGGCAGGGGACTGGCGGCGGATATCGATTCCACGAGTCGGGGTTTTGAAATGTGGAGCACGGCAAGCGGCAATGTTTATAACGTCAAAGGGGAAGTTGTCGGCACGAACAAGCCCTCCATCAACTTTCGTCTTTACTGGGACGGCGACTTGCAAGATGAGCTTCTCGACGCTACGGGAAGCGGCGGCTCTGGCGGCAAAATCGAAAAATGGAATTCTTCGACAAAGGGCGTGGAGAGAATTTTGAATATCTATGACATCAACGGTTCCACATTGAACAATTACACCAAGGCGAATCCCTGTCTTTCGGCGGATATTTTTGGCGACTGGCGGGAAGAAATCATCGTTCGCACGACGGATAATGCTTCTGTCAATATCATTGCGACCCTTGCCGAAACGCCGCACCGGGTTTACACTCTGATGCATGACAGGCAGTACCGCGAGAGTGTCGCCTGGCAGAATGTCGCCTACAACCAGCCTCCGCATTTGAGTTATTATCTGCCGGACAACGTGGGCGCGAATTTGAAGCAGCCCGATATTTTCACGATTTCCGCTATCGAAAAAGATTCGGTAAAATTCGTTTCGGTTTTTGAAGCGTCGGAACCGGATTCGGCAAGCGGTGGCTTTGTGGAAACGGACCATGCGGGCTTCTTAGGAAAAGGCTATTACAATTTTGAAAATGCGCTCGGCTCTTTTGCGACATATTCTTTGGAATCCTCCAAAGCGACGACGGCGATTTTGGCGATTGTCTATGCGAATGGCGGCACGGCTAACCGCCCAATGCAAATTGTTTTGGGCAAAAAAATGTATTCGGTGAATTTCCCGGCGAACTCGTGGGACATTTGGGACACCGCTTTTGTGGCTGTCGAAATTCCCCAAGGCGAATTTGATTTGAAACTTGTTTCCGCAACGGATGACGGTGGCCCGAATATCTGTATTTTCGCTTTCGATGTGGCGAGCGTCAGTAAGGCGTCTAGCGGCGAAACGACAGCATTGAAAAATGTCTATGCGGAATCTTTCAAGGTGCGCTCGGGCATATTACGGACAAATTATTCGGGAACGGTGAAAATTTCGATTTACGACATTCGGGGAAATCTTGTTCGGACGCAAATTTTGGATGTGCGTGCGGGAAGTAATGCTGTTTCCTTACGAACCGAAAGTCTTTCAGCGGGAATGTATTGCGTGAAAGTTTCAAACGGAACGCGTACGCTCTCCATTTCGAAATTCTGGATTCGAGAAAAATAGGAAGTTTCCATGAATGCTTTGAAAAAATTTTTTGCGGCTCTTTTGACCGTGTGTTTGACGGCGACTTCCCTTTACGCCAAAGTGACCATTTACCTTTGCGGCGATTCGACCATGCAGGATTGGAAGGATGGCTATTACCCCAAGCGCGGAATCGGTCAGGAGTTTTCGTTCTTTTGGAATGCGGATGCGGTAACTGTCGTCAATAAAGGAGTCGGCGGTTTATATGCTAAAGGATTTTACGAAAAATACTGGTCGGAAATTTTGAATAATTTGCGCGCAGGGGATTTTGTCATTTTGCAATTCGGCATCAACGATCGCAGTTACAGTAACGAGAGCGAGTTTCGGGAAGCGACCACGCAGATGGCAAAGGAAGCGTTGGAAAAGGGAGCCATTCCGATTATTGTGAATCCGGTGCGTCGAAGCGATTTTCGCTATTCCTCTTCGGCGTTGACGGTGCCGGACTCCATTTATGAATCCTATCACGCCTATCCGATTATCGCAAGAGAAATCGCCGCCTCGTTGAATGTTCCGTTGATAGATATGGATACGCTTTCCCGCAATTATCTGCTTTCCGTGGGGCAGTTCTATGCATTGCGCTTTGTCAATCTTTATTTGAACGCGGGGGAGTATTCCACTTACCAGAATGGAAACTCCGACAATTTGCATTTGCAGCAGAACGGTGCCGAAGTTTTTGGGAGAATCATCACCGAGCAGATGCGCGTACATCCGAATGCCGATGTTCGCAAACTTTCGGAATCGCTTGCCCCGATGTATGCGCTGAAAGTGAACGTGAGCCCGGAAGGTTCCGATTCGGCGACGACGATTTCGAGCTATTATCCGGCGGGTATGACGGTCACCCTCAAAACCATTCCGCAACCGGGAAAAACTTTTTTAGGCTGGTTCGACAGCGAAGGCAATAAACTTTCCAACTCTATAAGCTCCGTGCAATCGGAATATATTTGCACCATAAAAATGGGAGCAAAATCCACCGGCGTGACAGCGATTTACGGAGGCGGTTCGTTCGTCCCTTACACGGGCAGCGAAGCCGCCTTGACGGATTTTCCCAAAGGAACTCCCAAAATTTTGGAAGACATCATTCCATCGGCGGGAAATTCGGGGGACAGCGTTTCCGCTTTTGACAAGAAAATTGCCAGATGGTTTGATGCCTCGGTTGAGCCAGATTCCTTTGATGTTGGCTGGAGCGAAAATACCAATGCGGGATTTACCGGAAATGGCTACTGGAATTTTGACAATGCGGTCAATACATTTGCCGATTATCGGATGGAATTTCCTTCGGCGGGTTATGTCACCATGGGAATCATTTATGCCAACGGCGGAACTTCTTCCCGGCGATTGAACGTTTATCTGGAGCATGATTACCATGTGGATTTCCCATCGACGGGAAGCTGGGAAAATTGGGACACCGCTTGGGTGAATGTGGATTTGGCTTATGGCGAGGAAATGCTCCGATTTATTTCGCTCACGTCGGATGGCGGCCCGAATATCGATGCCTTCGGCTTCAGTATTGACGGCGTCTTACGGAAAACAACGCCAAGCGATTCCGTGAAAGATTCGACTTTGAAAATTTCGCGCAAAATAGCAGCTTTGGACGCGGGCATTTCTCTTCACGGGAAAACTCTCGTGCTGAATCGCGCAGGAAGGGCTTCTGTCCGGCTTTTCGATTTGCACGGCAGGGAAGTGTGGAGGCGATCCTCGGAAATGGTGCGTGGAACTTTGGAATTGCCCATTCCCGAAAATTTGCCTGCGGGAATTTACCGGCTGGTTGTCCGCTTGGGAAACGAAACTTTAAATGCTAGTTGGCTAGAACTTGGGAAATAAAATGAAAAAGTGGATTTTTGGCGCGTTCTTCTTTTGCGTTCTCGTTGCGATTTCGATAAGCGAAACCCAGTCGGCAACAATTTATGTCGTCGGGGATTCCACGGTACAGAGCTATGCGGAAAAAGCCTACCCGCAAACGGGCTGGGGGCAAATCATCGGCAGTTTTTTCGATGCGTCTAAAATTGCGGTTTACAATGCGGCAATCGGCGGCAGAAGTTCGAAAACCTTTATTCAGGAAGGCCGCTTGAATGCGCTTGATGGGAAAGTAAAAAACGGCGACTATCTGTTTATTCAGTTCGGGCACAACGACCGCTATTTCGGGAGTAAAGAAAGGGAAGTTCCGTTTGATTCTTTGGAGTATTGGCTGAACCAGTATCTTGAAAAGGCTAAATCTTGGGGCGCGACGCCGGTATTGATTTCTCCGATGATGATGAAGACCTATCCGCGCAACGTATTTTCGTCGAAGTATTCCACGCGATCGGAATACGATGTTCGGGATTTGATGGAAAGCATGGCAAAGAAAAACGGCATTCCCTTTGTCGATTTAAATTACCGCTCTTACGTCGCCTACGGAACGGAGCTCTCGGCCGCTTATGTTTCTCGCTATCTCTTTAAGTACTTCTTGGCGGGCGAATACCCGAATTATCCGACTGGCGTCACTAATGACGGGACGACGCATTTTCAGGCGGCGGGTTCGCTCGGTCATGCCGAATGGATTGTCGAAGAATTGGAGAAATCTGTCGGTGCGGAATATCTCAATGCCGCTTCCAAGGCTGCTATTGTCAAGCTCGTTTCAGCAGTGAAACCGCGCTACCGCATGACTGTGAACGCGAATGTTTCTGGCAATTCTGGCCTTATTACGCACAGCCAGGAGCTTCCCGGCGGAGTGCCGCTTGTGCTGCATGTGAGTCCCGGCAGTTTCGGGAAAAAGTTTTTGCATTGGGTGGACGACGGCTGTAATGTCCTCACGGACGATTCTAATTTTTACGGACAGAAAACCCTCTACCGGAATGCGACTTACACGGCGATTTTTGAAGGCGGAACGGATTGCCTTCCTCAAAGCCATACGGTCGAAGATTCCACATTTTACAGTTCTAGCAGCGTGGAAATTTCAAGCAGTTCCTCGCTTTCTCCCAGCTCTTCTGCGTCCAAGGCTTGTTCGGATTTGCGCGGAAACGTAATGTGGAAATCTCCCATCGATATGGTTTTCCCTGAAGAGGGAAATGGAACGACGGACACCAATCACGTTGGCTTTAGCGGACTCGGATTTTTCAATATTGAAAATCGGGAAGGCAGTTCAGCCGTTTTCAAACTCGTCTCGGAACAGTCGGCATCCAACGCCAAGCTGATGATTCGCTATGCGAACGGCAGCACCAATGCCCGCCCAATGAAAATCACCGTCGATGCGGGAACGTATGAGGTGGATTTTCCGCCCACGGCGAGCTTTGATTCCTGGGACAGCGTTGTCGTGGAAAACGTTTGGATGGATGCCTTGCCCTTTGACTTGAAAATGGAATCGCTGACTGCGGAAGGCGGCCCAAATATCGATATGATTGCTTTCGACATCGTCGGGGTTTATCGCGACGGTTGCTCGACCGCCCGCATGGAAGAGGATGACACTGCGAGACTCCGCAAAAATGCCGCGAGACAATTCGGCAGTTTTTCTCCCCGATTCCGTTTTGACGCACTCGGAAAAATCCGCCAGCCGGACAAAGCGAAAAACGTTTACTTTACGCATTAAGGGAAAATGAAGCGAAAATCAAAGCTTTGGGATGAGTGCTTTTACTCGAAAGTCGCCTTATCGAATGTCAGTTATTAGTGGATAGGAATCGTCACCCCGAGGAACGTGAGTGACAAAGCAATTTAAGGATTGTTTCACCTTTTCGAGGTTCTGGTGCTCGGCGGCCTCTTTGCTACAGTGGGCGATTTCCACGTGAAATTTTGCTAAAACTTTTCTCCGCTAATTTTTACGTGAAAACTCGCTGAAATTTTCCGCAGACAATTTTCATGTGAAAACGAGTCAAAACCAGTTTGCGTTGACTTTCCTCCTTCAACAACCGACCCCTGCCCTTCGATAAACTCAGGAACCGCCGGTTAGTGAGCCTGCCGAACTAGTCGAAGGGCTCCAACCATGCGCTTTGTTATTGCGAACCGTTTTGAGGAGCGGCAACCCCATACTGGCATCTCGTCATTGCGAGCAAAGCCCCATGAGCCTTGGGAACTTGTTCCCTTAGACGAATTGTCCCTTGCAGGGATACTTCAACTATGGAATCGAAGATTCCTAGTTTCAGGGATGCGCCGCCGTGGCAATCATGTCAGCGGCACGTCATTGCGAGCAAGGCGAAGCAATCCTTGCTGGCATCTCGTCATTGCGAGCAAGGCCCCATGAGCCTTGGAAGCTCTGCTTCCTTTAGGCGAATTGTGCAAAGCCGAAGCAATCTTGTCTGCGTGAAAAGGATTGCTTCTACACTTCGAGTATAACTCCACTAAGGTAACAAAGTTACCAAGTGTCGTATATCCACATAGAGGATAACTCCACTAAGTCAATAAATTGACAAGTGTCGTATAACCCCTTCGGGGTTCGGGGTGACGACTGCAGCCTACACATTTTGTAGCCGTTTTCACGTACACACGAGCCAGAATTTTCTGCGTTGGACAATTTTCACGTACACACAGGCTAAATTGGTAGTTAGCAGTAGTCGTTATTAGTGGATAGGAATCGTCACCCCGAGGAACGTGAGCGACAAAGCAATATGGATGCCGCATCTCCCTTTCTCTCCGTTCTAAACACTCCTAACTTTAAACTCCCCACAGTTCACTCACTTTTCCCTCGATGCCCTTTTCGGCAAAAGGCGAATCTTGCTAGGTCCAGTCGAGTCTTCCGTGAATTTCCCAATTCTTTTCTATATTTAGGCCACCTTTTCAAGGAGTTCACAATCATGATGACTTTGAAGCAAGAAGATCCGGCAATCTACGACCTCATCCAAGAAGAAGCCGATCGTCAGGAATACGGAATCGAACTGATCGCCTCCGAAAACTACACGTCCAAGGCGGTGATGGAAGCTATGGGTTCCGTCCTCACCAACAAATACAGCGAAGGCTACATCGGCAAACGCTATTACGGCGGCAATCAGGTCATCGACAAAATCGAAGCGATTGCGATTGAACGCTGCAAGCAGCTGTTCGGTTGCGACCATGTGAACGTCCAGCCGCTTTCCGGCTCTCCGGCCAATGCGGCGGTCTATTTTGCGGTTCTGAAACCGGGAGACAAGGTTCTCGGTCTCAAGCTGGACCACGGCGGACATCTTTCCCACGGTCATCCTGTGAATTTCTCCGGAATGCTTTATAATTTTGTCCAATACGAAGTGGACAAGGAAACCGGACGCATCGACATGGACAAAGTCCGCGAAATCGCTCTGCGCGAAAAGCCGAAGATGATTCTTGCGGGTTTCTCCGCTTACAGCCGCAATCTGGACTGGAAGCGATTCAAGGAAATCGCCGACGAAGTCGGTGCGCTCACCATGGCGGACATTTCGCATATCGCCGGCCTGATCGCGGGCAAGGCGATTGAATCTCCGGTGCCGTATTTCGACATCGTGACGACGACGACGCACAAGACCCTCCGCGGTCCGCGCTCCGCCATCATCATGTGCAAGGACAAGATGATTCAGAAAATGGTCAAGGGCGAGCTCAAGGAAGTTTCTTTGGCGAAAGAAATCGACAAGGGCGTTTTCCCGGGAATGCAGGGCGGACCGCACGATCACATCACGGCGGGCAAGGCGGTCGCCTTTGGCGAAGCGCTCAAGCCGGAATTCCAGACCTATGCGAAGAACATCATCAAGAACATGCAGGCGATGGCCGATGAATTGATGAAACTCGGCTACAAAATTATTTCGGACGGAACGGACAACCATCTGGTCGTCATCGATATGACTTCCAAGAACGTTTCCGGTAAAGAAGCCGAAGTCGCTTTGGAAAAAGTCGGTATTTCCACAAGCCGTTCCACGATTCCGTTCGATCCGCGCAAGCCGATGGATCCCTCGGGACTTCGCGTGGGAACCGCAGCCATTACGACTCGCGGCTTTGACGAAAACGATTCCCGCAAAGTGGCCGACATCATGGATCGCACGATTCAGAACAAGGACAACGATGAAGCTCTGAAGGCCATCCGAGAGGAAATCGTCGATCTCTGCAAGGCTCATCCGCTTTACAAGTAAGGCGTCTTTTGCAATTCCAGAAAAGCATTCTGCAAAATAGCGGAATGCTTTTTCTATATTGTTCCTATGTCGTTTTGATGCGCTTTTAAAATTCGCGTTTGAGCCGACGAATGCGAATTTTCATTTTGGAAATTTTTGTCTTTGATACTCTTTGTTTTAGATGGCCATGAAAAAAAAGTTCTATATGCCGATTATTCTCGCTTGGATTTTGGGAATCCTTTCCGTTGCCTGTGCCAGAATGCCCGAATCCCCGCAGCATTACAATTTTGCAAATGCCAAGAAACAGATGGATCGCATCTATTACGGCGATTTGCGAGTGACGGTTTACTGCGGATGCACTTATAAGAACAATAAAAAGCCGAACGAAATCGATTTTGAAAGTTGCGGATTTCAACCGCGAAAAAATGAGAATCGGGCGTTCCGCATTGAATGGGAGCACGTCGTGACCGCGCATAATATCGGAATGTCGCGCCAATGCTGGCATAAGGACGGCAAGCGCAGCGCCAGAAAAAATTGTGAAGAGACCGATCCGGAATTTGCTTTAATGGAAGGGGATTTGCACAACCTTTTGCCCAGTATCGGAGAGGTGAACGGCGACCGCAGCAATTTCATGTTTTCGCAATGGACAAATTCGCCAGAACCGATGTATGGCCGCTGCGAATCCATCGTGGATTTTAAAAACCGCAAGTTTCAGCCGCGAAAAGAAGTGCGCGGAATGCTCGCCCGGATTTCCTTTTATATGGAAAAAACCTACGGCATCACGATTTCCAAGGAACGCCGACGCCTGTTTGAATCTTGGGATAAACTCTATCCGGTGAGCGCTTGGGAATGCGAACGAGATTTTCGCATATACAAAGTGCAGGGCGACCATAATCCGTTTGTATTTGAAAAATGCCGGGAAGCGGGGATTATATGACGACTCTAGATTTTTCCGATTTTTTTTCGTCTCAAAATCTGGGGGGGCTTTCCGCTTTTTCGGAATGGCGTTCCGGAATGCTGCACGTCGAAGGTCTTTCTCCAGCAGCGGAAGCCTTGATGGTCGCCGATCGTTTTGCCAAATATCCGCAGAGCATTTTGGTCGTCGTCGATGATTATCGGAACGGCGAAATCTGGATGCAGAATTTGCAAAGCCTTTGCGGCGAAGACAACGTCCGATTTTTTCCTGCGCTGGGAATCAAGCCTTACGAAGCAAAACTGCCGTTCGACGGCATTCTGGAAGAACGCTTGCGCTTTTTCAAGGCAGCGGCTGGGAAAAAGCCTTTTGTTGCAGTGTGTCCCATCGATTCCTTCTTGCTACGGATGCCGTCCGCAAAAGTGCTGGAAAAGAAAAAGCTGGAATTTCATGTGGGCGATGTCGTCGATCCGCTTTCCCTGCGGAAAACTCTGAACGACCTCGGCTTTGTCGAGCAACCCGTTGTCGGCTCCGTCGGTGAATTTTCCATCCGCGGCTGCATTGTGGACATCAACCTGTTTATGTCGGAGCATCCCGTCCGCTTGGAATTTTTCGGCGACGAAATTGAAAGCATCCGCCAATTCGATATATTTTCCCAGCGTTCCATCGAGCGATTGGAATCGATAGAGGTTTATCCTCATGGCGAATTTACTTTGACGTCAGATGAAAAATCTCGGATTCCCCAGGAAGAAGACGCTTTGCTCTGGTGGCGGCGCGCGGAATTTGAAGAACTTTCAGCTAGCGTCCTGGATTATATGCCGGATGCGGCTCTCGCCTTCTGCGGCCTTTCCCATTTAGAAGAGCTGGCAGCAAAAATCGGAGCGTCGCAAATCAAGGCTTACGAAAAAGCCATCTCCTTTTCGCAGAAAGTTTCGGAACCGTCCGCGCTCTGGTGGCGTTTTGATGCGTTACGAAGCTCCATCGAAAAAAGAACTTCTCTGAATTTTACGCGAGCGCAGATGGATTCCTCGAACTGGATTACCATTTCCATGCGCCCCCAGACCAAAGGCGTCGAAGGAACGAACGGCCTGATTCGCGAAATCGAGAATTTTCATTCTTTGGGCGGAAAAATTTTCCTGCTCGCCCATTCGGAGGGAAGCGCGCAAAGATTGCAACATCTTTTTGAAGAAGCGCCTCTAGAAGGAATTCTTGTGGGGGATATTTCGGAAGGGTTCTGGGCGGATTCGGAAAACGTGGCGTTCCTTTCGGAATCGGGCATATTCAACCGCACGGGAAAACCGCGTCGCAAGCATTCCGTTTCGGGTTCCGTATCGGACGCTCTGCTTGTCGAATCGCTGAATCGAGGCGATTACGTGGTGCACGAGGATCACGGCGTGGGCCGCTACCGGGGACTTGTCCGCGAAAAAATCAACGGCGGCATGGTGGACTGCATCCTTTTGGAATACGCGGGCAATGACCGTTTGAAATTTCCCGTTTCGGACTTGCGAAAAATCGAGAAGATGCCGAATACGGAAGAGGTCTCGCCCGAGCTTGCCCAGTTGGGAACCAAGACGTGGGAACGCCTCAAGGAACGCGTCAAAAAGAAGGTCGTCAAAATTGCCAAAGAGCTGGTGCAACTTTACGCCAAAAGGGAACTCGTCGAAGGTTTCGCTTTTCCGCCGGATTCCCGAATGCAGCAGGAATTTGAAGCGGCTTTCGAGTTTACGCCGACGCCGGATCAGACTCGGGCGACCGCGGAAATCAAAGCGGACATGGAAAACAGCCGCCCGATGGACAGGCTGGTCTGCGGTGATGTCGGCTTCGGCAAAACGGAAGTCGCCATGCGGGCTGCGTTCAAATGCGTCTATTCCAAAAAGCAGGTCGCCGTTCTTGTTCCGACGACCATTCTGGCGGCTCAGCACTACGAAACTTTCCGGGAACGATTCGCCGCTTTCCCCGTGAACATCGCGCTTATCAACCGTTACAAAACCGCGACGGAAAAAAAGAAGCTTTTCAAGGAAATTTCCGAAGGGAAATTTGACATCGTCGTGGGAACGCATTCCCTCCTTTCCAACCAAAGTTCTTTCAAGGATTTGGGGCTTCTGATTATCGATGAAGAGCAGAAATTCGGCGTCAAGCAAAAGGAACGCCTGCGCGAATTGCGCTTGACCGTCGATACCCTCAGCATGAGTGCTACACCCATTCCGCGTTCCCTGCATCTTTCCCTTACCGGAGTCCGGGATATTTCCCTCATCAATACGCCGCCGATGAACCGCCTGCCTGTGGAAACCAAAATTTTGCAGCGGGATGACGCTGTTCTCGCCGAAGCGATTCACGACGAACTCGCCCGGGGCGGACAAGTCTTTGTTGTAAATGATCGCGTACAGAGCATTGAAAACCTCGCCGAAGATATTGAGGCAATGGCACCCGGAGCGCGCGTTGCTGTCGCGCACGGTCAAATGGAGGATCGCGATTTGGAGCGGGTCATGGACGCTTTTGTCAAACGCCATTTCGACATTCTGGTCAGCACGACCATTATCGAAAGCGGATTGGATGTACCCAACGCCAATACCATCATCATCGTGAATGCGCACCATTTCGGCATTAGCCAGCTTTACCAGATGCGTGGGCGTGTCGGTCGCTCGGATGTTCTCGCTTACGCCTATCTGGTCATTCCGAAAAATGAAATCGTTTCTGCCGAATCCACAAAGCGATTGCAGGCTTTGGAGCAGTTCACGGATTTGGGCAGCGGCTACCAGCTGGCCATGCGCGATTTGGAAATTCGTGGAGCGGGAAATTTGTTGGGTTCGGAGCAGCACGGCTTTATTTCAGAAGTCGGCTTTGAAACTTACGTCCGCCTAGTTCGGGAGGCTGTCGAAGAACTGCGTGGCGGTGGGGAAGGCGCGCCCAAATTGCAGCCCCGCGTCGAATTGCCCGTGGATGCGTTTTTGCCAGAAACCTACATCGCCGATGGCATTTCCCGCATTTCCATTTACCAGAGGCTCGCCAGAATTTCCAAGCAGGAAGATTTGGCCCCCTTGTATGCGGAACTGGAAGACCGTTTTGGTCCAGTCCCTCAGCCTGTCAAAATGCTTTTCTCCGTTTCGGAAATCGCTTTGGTTGCGGCAATGCTGCGCATACAAGGAGTCGAAGCCCGGCGCGGAATGCTCGTGTTCACTTTTGCCGAGTTTCCTCCGCCCGATCCCAGAAAGCTCGCGGAAATCGTTGCGAAATCCCCTTACACGATGCGCTATGTAGGCAACTCGCCTTTGCAAGGAGCTGTCGAACTCGCAACCCAGTCCAATGAAGAAATGGCGAACCGGGCTTTGGCATTTTTTAAGGCCATTTCTTCCGAAGCCGTTTGACGCATTCTAAACGCAAGCAGTGCCGCACTTGAAGACAAGTATTCCGTGTTACTTTGTTCAATTTCAAAGCGTCAGGTTTGGTTGAGTTTGCAAAAAAGACAAGGCCAAAAGTAAAATGGATGGTAGAAATTTTACCGATCGGCAGAGTTTGCCGATTTTAGGGGATATTCTGCAATTTAAAACCCCATTACGCGGCCCTGACGACCGTCTTTGTACGAGATTTCCGTTTTTAGTGCCTCAAGGATCACTTCGGCGGTGACATTGCTCTCGAAGCGCAGGGTGCCATAAGCGGCGTTGAAGTCGCCAGGGGTGAGCATGCGCAGGTTCTCCGCCTCGGTAGGGCATTCCACCTGCGGAAAGAAGGCCCGCCACATCTTTTCAATGTTTTCGGGCTTGAGGAAGTCGAATTTCACCTTCAGCGCAAAACGTCTGCGCGATGCGGTATCGAGGCTCCCTTCAAAGTTGGTGGCGGCAATGAAAATCCCCTTGAAGTTTTCCATCTGCGTGAGCATTTCGTTTACCTGGGTTACTTCCCAATTGCGGGCTGCGCCTGCGCGGTCGCGGATTAGGCTGTCAGCTTCGTCCAGAAAGAGAACGGCCTTTTTCTCTTCGGCTTCCCTGAACATGGCGCGGATTCGCTGCTCGGTTTCGCCTACATAGCAGTTCAGCAGGTCGCTGGTTCTTTTGATGAGAATCTTGCGGTTAAGCCTCCGGGCGACATGTTTCGCAAATTCCGTCTTGCCGGTTCCCGGCGCCCCATAAAGGAGGATGTTGAGCGAGTCGGGGCGGTCGCCTTCTTGCATGGAACGCCACTTGGCATCGAAGGACTGCGTGACATTCAGAACCTTTTCCATTTTGGTATCGATATTCAGTGCGTCCAGAATGTAGCTGGGGGAACGGCTTTCCTTGTCGCGGTTTGTGTACTCGATGTTCAGCTTCAGGAGCGTTGCCTGCGATTCGGCGATCGTGCGCACCGTTTTTACGGGATCAATTTTGCAGCCCGATTTGAGCAGTTTCTTGGTCCCGACAATGGCCTGCGTGATTCCGCCTGCGGTAATAGGGAGTTCCTCAGAGAGTTTTTTAACGGCCTCTTTGGGCAGGAACGATTTTGCTCCGTGCTCGTTCACCACAGAGTCCCAGACTTCACGACGTTTTTCGGCATCGGGACGCTCGAATTGGATGGAATAGTCAAAGCGGCGGAGCGTACTTTTCTCGACCCAATTAATGTTATTCGAAATCCAGATAATGGGCTTCTTGATTTGTTCCAAGAAGAAATTCAACGCGCCCTTTTCGCAGCAGTTCAAAATGACATCGGCCTCGTCCACCAAAAGGATTGCCTTTTTCTTCTGGTACTTGCTTGCGGCATAGAGAATGCTGCTCATGCGGCGACGTACCACGGAATCTTCCTTGCTTTCGCGGTGGGCGCCTTCGGTGCTGATGTTGGTGAGAATGAGCGGGCACTTGAGTTCCTTCGCGATTGCTTTCGCAAGTTCCGTTTTGCCGGAGCCTTCTACACCGTAGAAAAATACGTTTAGGCAGTCTCCCGTCTTGCAGTGCTTCAACATGTTGAACGCGAGTTCCACTTTTGGATTTTTGCGGCAGAGTTTCTTGAACGGAATGCTGTCTCCTTCGTAAACCCTGAAGAAAAGGCTGTCCAGGTCTTTGCCGGAGTGCCCATCTAAAAACATTCCGATGCGTTTCGAAATGTCGGCGTCCTCGTCGATAATCGCCATCTTTTTGAGGGTTCCCTGATTCGAGACTGCGGAATCGAAATCCAATTCTGGATAGAGCTTGGTGAAAATTTCGGGCATAACCATATCGCGGAAACGGCGAGAACTGATAGCATTCGTAAGGGATTCGCACTGTTCTTTGTGGAAGAAAATCCACGAGAACATCAGGAGTTCCATTTCGGTATCGTTCAGGCCAAACGCCTTCTGCACAATGTTCAAACGTTTAAAATATCCGTCGTCTTCGATATCCTGATTTTCTTTCAGGGTTTGCATAAGTTCGCGAATGATGCTTTCATAAAACACCTTTTGCGATGGGGTATCAAAAATACCCTCGTGATTCAAATACTTTTGCACGAAGTCGGAAATTTCTTGAATGGAACACTCCCTGTGGATGACGTCGTTGAAGCGGACAATGGCATTTTGACGACGCTGGTAAGCGACCGATTTCTCGTCATCATCGCAGCGGAGCCTCTTGCCCGCATATGCTGCATTCGAATCTTGAATATATTGTTTCTTTTGGGTTTCAGGCATGCGGTCTTCTTCGGCATTGATCTTTTCAAAATATGCCGAGAGGTTCAAGAGCACGCGGGAGGCGTTTTCTTTGGGGAAAATGGCGATGCAGTCGTCCGGATCGGGGTAATTCTTGACAATGTGGAGTATGCGTATCCAATATTCATAACTCTTGAGAGTTACGAAGTCGAGATGGATTTTCTTTTTGGAGAAATCGGAATTAAGCGATTCTACCACGCCATTAAAATAATCTTTTTTCATAAAATCTCCATTTTTACATCAAAATATAATATGCGAATGTGACAAAAACTGACGCAACTCTACTTCTGAAAAACGGGTTGAATTTTTCATTCTATATATCGTTGCAAATGGAGATTTTGTAAATCAAATATTTAATCCGACCTTATTTATCGTATTAAAAGCCGCTATTGCGTGTTTGAAATCGCCACGCCTCTAACGAGGCAAGCAATGTCGGGTCGCTTGAATGTTTTTTATCCGTACATTTCTTTCAGGTAGTCCGCGAACTCGCTCAGCTTTTTCCGCAATGAAACGGGCTTGATAACGCGGGCGACGTTGGCGAAGGAAACGACCCAGTTGAACAGCAGCTGATTGTTTTCCACTTTCATTTTCGCAATGATTTTTCCGTTGCGGCCCTTGCTTATGCGCAAACTGCGGTTGAACGGACGCTCTTCCAAGTAAAGCTTCGCGCTGCTTTCGAATTCGATTTCGACATCTTCGAGTTTCGGTTCCTGACCGCTCATGAATGCAGCACCAGAAGCCACCTGTCTGCGGAGCTTTTCGACGGTTCTCGGATTTTCGACAAAGGTTTCTTTCGATAGTTTTACGCTCTTGATTCTACGGAACTTGAGTGTGTAGGTATCGCCAGCATGTTTTGCCGATTCGCAACCCACATAGATGTCGTTCTGGTAAATGATGATCATTAGCGGGATGCGTGTGGAACGCCTGTTCGAATCTTCGGTGAGATACTCGATATCGATTTTGCGGTGGTCGTGAATCGCCTGCAATATTACGCGAATTTTGTCGCTCGCGTCTTCTTCAAAATTGGGCGGCGTGCCCATGAAAAGAATTTTGCTGTTTAGTTCTTCGCCAAGTTGCTGAATAGATTTCTTTTCGCGTGTCGGCAGACTGTTTTCGATGCGTTCCAGCAACTGTGTAATGATTTCGCTCGTGGCCGGGTAAATGTTCGCGATGCGCCGCAAAAAGACGAAATGCAGCATCGTATTCTCGAAATTTGGAAACAGCAAACGATCGGCGTTTTGCAATGCAGAACTGTAATAGAACGTGCGCCCCACGCTTTCCGCCTGAATGTAGCGCCCGCCATCCATCTCGCTAAGGAACCGCATATCGCGTTGCACGTTGCGTTTTTCGTTCTCGGGAATCTCCAGAGCCTCCGTCAAATCGTTGATGGTGAATTTCTTGTTCGGGTTCGCAATCACCTTCGCAAAAAGCTGTACCGTGCGTTCGCCGCGAGTCTTGTCTGCCATAATTTACCTCTAATGGCAATATATATTTTTTCTATGCGGTTATAATTGTCGCATGCCGTTGATGTGAGAAAAGGAGAGTCAAAGGTAGCCGAACGAGTTTTTCTGCATTTTGAGCGTGAGAGGACGTTTTTAATTTTGACCAAACCGGTCCATATTCCACAGCAAATACAATGGGAGGCTCACGGTCGCACTGCCCTCGCAGTCGTTTACGGCAAGGTTCTTTAGCGAAACCTTGTAACCTATTGGTGGGGAATACTTCTTGCAGAATTGCCTGTAGCTTTTGGCTTGCGTGTTGGTTGCCGCCTTGACTTCTACAGGAACAATTTTTCCATCTTTTTCGTACAAGAAATCCAGTTCGGCACTGTTTCCAGAACGCCAAAAATAGGGATTCTTTTGCTGGTTGACAAGTTCATTCAATACGTAATTTTCGGTAATTGCGCCTTTGAATGTAGGGAGTGCTCCGTCGTCCAGCAAAAGACTTTTGTAGCCAAGCGAAAGGCGACGGCCAAGCAATCCGATGTCCGAAAGATAAACCTTGAAATAAGAGGCATCTGCATTTGCCGAAAGCGGATGTTCGGCATTTTGGACAAGTTCGACCAGATGGACGAGGCCTGCATTTTTTAGCCACTGGAGTGCCCCCTCCAATTCATGAGCCCTCTTGCCCTCTTTTACATGCGAAAAAACAAACTTGTTGTTTTCCTTGGCGAGCTGTTTCGGCACGGAATCCCATGTCATACGGATTTTTTCGATTTCCGAAACGGGTGCATGTTTTGAAAAATCGTCGGCGTAGTCTTCAAGAATTTCGTCTTGAATTTTGCCCACCTTCTCGAAGTCCTTTGAAATCGCATATTCGCTCACAGCCTCGGGCATTCCGCCAACAACAAAATATTCTTTCAACAACCGTTCAAGCGGTCTCGTATAGACTTCGGGAATTTCACGGTCTATGGGCCACTCTGAAAAAAGTTGTACGTATTTGTCTTCGCCGCACGCCATTAAAAATTCCACAAATTTCATCGGGAACATTTGCATCCGATTCACCTTCCCGACGGGGAAGGATATATTTTCCCTTTTCAAGGCAACACCTAAAAGCGAGCCTGCACAAACCACATGAAGCTCGGACTTGTTTTCGCAGAAGTATTTAAGCGATGTAATAGCTCGCGGAGCTTCTTGAATCTCGTCAAAGAAGAGGAGCGTTTTGCCAGCCTCGATTTTAGTCTTTTCAAGCAGTTCCAGTTCGGCGATAATCCGATTTACATCGAAATCGTAATCGAAAACGGCTGCGTACTTGGCGCTCGATTCAAAGTTGATGTAGCAAACATTTTCAAAGTATTCTGAACCGAAATCCTTCAGCGTATGCGTTTTTCCGCATTGGCGAACCCCGGTCAAAAGCAGTGGCTTCCGACGCTTACTGCCCTTCCAGGCAACCAAATCCTTCAAAATTTCGCGATTCATAGCCCCAATATACAAAAGTCGTAGGACTTTTGTAACAGAAATTGCGTTTTTCGTATGACTTTTGTTGTTTTTTGACTTTTGCACCGGCTATTCAGATAAAAAGAACAAATTACTGCGCGAATGTGCAGAATTTAGCCATGCAGTTAAACGGTTTGCCAGTTTTTTTCAAAAAATTTGTCGTTGCGAAAGTATTTACTTAGCGATGATAATCCGCGTATTAAAAAATCAAAAAGCCATTATCGAAGATGGCAAAAACAATCTGTTCCAACACTACGAACATCACTCCAAAAACATCGTCATGTAATATGGCAGTGTAACCATCTTGCCCATAACGCCTATGTTGTTTTCTGACAACTTGTAGCAAATTTTGGCCGCATAATTTTCGTTGTTCAGTACGGTCTTTGCAGATTTTGAACGGCCCGTCGTCGCCTTCACTTCGATAATGGCGAGTTCGCCACCGATGCTTTCTACAAAGTCAATTTCAAGGCCCGAATCCTTGCGGAAATAGTAAAGTTTGCGTCCCTGTTTCGAGAAGCAGTCCGCGACGATGTTTTCGTAGATGGCACCTTTGTAAAAGCCCATGTCCCCGCTCAGGATTTTTGCAGCAGTACCGCGCTCCAGCATGGCGACAAACAGGCCGGAATCCTGGACATATATCTTGAACGTGTTTTCAATTTTATAGCCGTCAAGAGGTTCCGCGATGTTGGTCAAGTTGTAACAAATGTTGATTATACCGCAATCATGGAGCCACTGGATTGCGGTTTGGTAATTTTCGGACCGACCCTTCTTTTCAAGGGCTGAATAGACAAACTTGCTGTTCTCTTTGGCGAGTTGTGAGGGAATAGAATCAAACACGCGGTTGATGCGGCCAAGGAGCGTGCGGTCAATTTCCTCGTTCTCGTTCTCGTCAAGGTGCTTGCCGAAATCGTCCTTGTATTCTTCAAGAATGTCCTGTTGTTCTTGCCAGACTATGTTCATGTCGCTTGTTTCGACAAATCGTGAAACGACATAGGGCAGGCCACCTACGCAAAGGTATTCCTTGAAATAACGGAGCAGGGCGTTGTGTGTCGCTTCGCTTACGGGTTCCTTTCGTTTGAAACAACCCTTCAGGTATTCGATAACATTTTCGCCAATGCCTTTTGCCCACAGAAATTCCTCGAAATCCATGGGCTTCATGTAGATGATTCGTTCAAAACCGGTAGGGACGCCTTTCCCCTTTTTGCGGTTATAGCCTTTGATGCCGAGCAGTGAGCCTGTACAAATGAGATCATAGCGGCCATCTTCCATAAAGGGCTTGATGCTTGCTCGTGCATTAGCGCATTCCTGAATTTCGTCAAAGATGATGACGGTCTTGTTTTTGACAAAATGCGTGTTAGGGAAAAGCGCCGATAGGTCGATGGTAATTCTGTTTATGTTGAGGTCGCCTTCGAAAACCCTTTTAGCACTTTCGTTTTCCTTAAAGTTGATATAGACAATATTCTCATAGTTGGCTCGGGCGAATTCCAGGACGCTAGACGTCTTGCCAATTTGCCGCATGCCCTTGACGACCAGTGCCTTCTTTTTGCCCCCCGAAACCTTCCATTTTTCAAATTCTTTAAGGATTTTTCTTTTGAACATGTTGTAAAACTACACTTTCCCAAGTGAATTGTCAATGTTTTGCTGCACTTTTTCAATCGAATTAGTGCGTATAATATGCACTTTTTCAACCTAAAAAACGCAAAAATGTCAATTTTAAACGAAAAACGGCAGCTTACAATCCCATTACGTAGGCCTAGCGGTCGTCCTATACTTGATGAACTTTTTGAAATCAGATATGGCGCTGTAGCGGTGCATTTAAAGCTCCGACTTGCCCTTCCTTTTATCAAAGAGTTCGCCATCATCGTCAAAAAAAGCTCTCTTGAAAAAAAAGTCCAGGCTCTTGAGGGCATTTTCAAAATAACGCTCTGCAATAATTACTCCTTTTTTGCCATTTCAAAATAACATGGAAACCGTTTTACTTATCACCATAAAAACGCATACTATCCACGACAAATACCGACGCGATTGGAAGTGTTTTTTAACTTCAGTTCTTTAGTGAAATGCTATTTCATTTCTCCGTTAATAATTGACGTTTTTTATCTGTTTTCTTTCAATTAATACAAATTGGCGGTCAATCATTTGGCCCGCATGGAATTTTTCATTGGATTCCTTTTTATTGAAATGGCTTTGCTTAACTTTTATATTGCATCCTTCATTTTCACTTGGATTTATCCATTCCCATTTGTTAGATCCATTACTCTTAACTTGATAAGGATCGTAACAATACACCCAACCTTTTTTTATAAAATACAGTGATATAATGCCAGCAAGAAGCTCTCCAAAGAACCCGGAGAAGTCCACATGAACCTTTTTTAATTTTCAGAGTTTTAAAATCAACTTCACGTCCAGACAATACTTTTGCTTGAATTGCGAATTCATTCGTCTTGTACGAACTTAACCAATGTGCTAAAAGTTCAACAGCAAATCCCGTTGTAACGCCAGATTTAGGCTCGTCAAGTGTGTATTCGTAAATTCGGCGAACAACCTCAGCAGGTATTTCCGTTCGCTTAAAGAGATGTATCAAAGCATTGATGAACGAAGTAGGAACGCAATCGTATTCTGTAATTAGCTCCCGATACTTTTTGAATTTTTAGTCATTTTTTCTTATAAAGGGAAGTCTATTCACCAAATTAGCTTTTTTTATGAGAATTAGGAGATTGTTTGCGAACACAAGGAAAGCTTCTAAGAATGAGTATTTAACTGTGCAGTCAAATCCCATTAATCACGACATTATTTGTCGCTTTAGATATGTATTTTTTGTAAGTGAAAACCTTTTGCTCTAGCACGATATGACAAATTTCCTCATTGTACCTGCTCCACGCCAAGATTACGCCCTTCTAATCAAAGGCGGTCAAGGCGGAACCGCATACGGTTATCAAAACAAGTACCTGAATTTGGCCAACGAAATCAACAACAAATACGGGATTACTGTTGTGAGTAGCCCTACTCGCGACGAACAAAAATTTGGCAGTGCAGCGGTTCAAATCGCGGAAGACATTCGTGCTGTAAACG
Organism: Fibrobacter intestinalis; assembly: GCF_900167415.1. Taxonomy (GTDB): domain Bacteria; phylum Fibrobacterota; class Fibrobacteria; order Fibrobacterales; family Fibrobacteraceae; genus Hallerella; species Hallerella intestinalis. The sequence goes on from NZ_FUWU01000022.1 coordinate 28,459, forward strand.
AAATCTGCAAATCGCATCCCAAAATTTTATTCATGGGAATGTCAAAGGGAGCTTTGCTTGGCGGTATTGCTGCCATAACAATTCCGCAGATTTCCAAGTTACTTCTGATAAATCCTCCCTTGATGATAAACCTGCCGCGCATCAATCGTGCAGCCAAAGCATTCAACGGAGAAATGATGACTTTCGTCTTCGGGAGCGAAGACCCGTCTATCAGGGAATCCGAGCTGCTGAGGCTTTACGAACGCGACAAAATGAAAGTCGTTAACGTCCCCGGACAAGACCACTATTTTTCTAAAGACGGATTCAACTTGATGACACTCGTGGAAGAGCATTTGCTATTTAATTTTGAATTGAAATAACAGGACCTTCGCACAGTCGTTCGCCGGATTTGTTCTAGCCATCATTCCTTTTGAAGATGAGCCTGTTGTTTTCGCCGTCCGGGTCATATCGAGTCATGAACATGCACCAGGGGCCTTCGATTTCTCCGCTCATTATCAGGGGCGTGATGGTTTCCAGTGCGGTCATATCGCTATCTCGCCGAATGTAGATGTCCCTGTGGGCGATGGGAATATCCTGTTCTATAAATGTCTCGAAAAAATCCAGGACGTTCGCCTGAATCGATGAGTCGTTCGGGTCTAGGATGGCGTTGCGGATGGATTGCCAGACTTCTTCCTGTTCGCACTTGTCGGCATACGATTTTTTCACAAGCGCGTGCAAGTCGTTGTATTTCTGGGTAAGCGTCGAGATGGTATTTTTTATGCGGCCCATAATAGATCCTTTTTTATTTAATATAAATATCGATTGCGACAAATAATGACGTAAAAGGTATTGCGATTAGAGACGAATCTTGACGTGGGGCGACTTGATAAACATCCGCAAACAGTGACACATTTTATCGCATAATCTAAGGAACGTTATCATTCCTCGTCTTTCGGTTTGTATCCGTAATCATTGCCGTAGTATATCACTTTATATTTCACCTCGAATTGCCGCGGATCCATGTTCGCAATGTCCCAAAAACTGTAGAGGCTCAAGCGAGTATCATATAGAAGGCTATCTAAAAACATCGTGACTTCATTTTCTACAAATTCCGAAATGTAGAGCATTTCTTTCCATGCGCAGATTGTTGAACGATCGTCTTGAGGGCTTGTTGGCGATTGCCCTTCGCCAAACGTGTCGGCATGACAAAGATTTTTCCCAGTCGGCATACCCCATAAGTAAAGTTGCAACAAGTTCGTCGGCCCCTTGAATATCCCAGTAATTTCCGGGATGAATTACTGCTTCTACCTGGTAATCCTTGTAACGTTCGAATCCCTGCGCAATGCGGCCATCCAAATGCTCCTTTGTTTGCAGGAAAGTTTGATAAATCTCGTTTTGAAGGTCTCGAATATGCCTATCAAACAGGACAAGTTTTTGCTTATTTTCGTCATTCCATTCAAAATCGTGATTCAGTTTTTCTCGCCGATCGTGTAAAAATTCCTGGTGGACCCAAATATTGTATAGTTTGTTTCTATGGAAACAATAATGAAATTCGGTTTTGTTATAAATGGCATCAAATAGTTCTTTTGTGTTTTTTAACTTTGCTAATTTTTCTTTTCCGCCATCTACCGTTTTGTGAAATCGTTCAAGGACATCCCATTTAATGGGGAAATCTAGCCATTCATCTCTGTAACTCATAGGATCCTCTTTTTTAGTGAAAAATTTTTGGGTGATTAAACCCCGTGTTTCAATTATCCCGGTTAATCGGGTTCACGACAACTTTCACCATCATGTCCTTTTCTTCGGGACGGCTTTCGGCAATCAGGAGCGTGATGGCGACGAGCGTATTGTCCGCAATGCGTTTGCCTCCGTTTATGTTGTATAGAACGCCGTTGTTTTCCATGAACCACAAGAAGAGTACCGCTGCGATGCGCTTGTTGCCGTCGCTGAAGGAATGATTCTTGACCGCCAGATATAAAAGCATAGCCGCCTTTTCTTCAATGGAGGGGTAAATTTCCTTGCCGTCGAAGGTCTGGTAAATTTGTCCGAGGGAACTTTTGAATGATTCGTTGCGTTCATGCCCGAAAAGAGCGGAGCCGCCGAACTTTTCCTTGAGCCTCTGGATTGCGCCCTTTGCATTTTCATAGGTAATTTTGAATTGGGGAGTGGCAGTCGTATTGCAAATCGTAAGCCGCTGGTAGTCGTAATCGTCAAGCGTGTCCAGGGCGTGCGTATAGTCCGAAACCACCTGCGTCAGGGCTTCGGATTCGTCAATGTTTTGCAGATTGCAAGTGTTATACCTCTTTACCTCGTATTCAAATTATCTTTTTGCCGCTTTCAGCAAATTCTTGATTTGTCGCGCATTCGGAACGGAGATTTTCGTGTTTTCCGTTTTTTGCGAAGGCTTTGTTTGCATGGAGGGAATGGCAACCGCTGGGAGCGCACCTTTCGGCAAATCGAATGGCAAGTTCAGGAATTTCTTGAGTTTGGCGAACCAGTCTGGATTTTTCATGTTGAAAATGGGAGAACCCTTACGGTCGGCCATTTCGATAGCTTGGCCCGTTCCGCCCGATTCCCTGGAGCGCGTTGCAGCCGTTTCGCAGCCGTCCTTGGTGTAGCATACTACAAAATCTACGGTCACATCCAGATTGCGTCCGAAAATTTGGTTCGTGTTGCGGGCATACAAATCAAGGGCGTGACCTTGCAACCGCTCGTGAGCCGGATGCAATTCCCGAGCGATGGAGCGGGTTTCTTCCGTGGCGTCTGCGGGCGTGAAAACATTTTTATGTGCAGGCAAACGGACGCCAGCTTCAAAAGCAGAGTCCGCCCCCAAAGCACCACCGCTGTTGAGCGTGTAGCCCAACTTTTCCAGTTCTCCCGCCAGCCAGCACATGATGCGTTCTACGGGTTCGCCAGTATTTGGTTCGCAAAAACCGCCCAAGTCCCGATGCCCGATTCCGGCGTAAGTCTTGCTTCTCCCCGTTGCCATGGGCAAATCCTTAAACTTCCTCATTATTTTTCTCCTCGCGTTCTTTCCAATATCGTTTGTATTCTTCTTCCTGCATCTTGACTCGCCTGCGGAGTTCCGCGGCCATCTTTTTAGGAACCGGCAGCGATGTCGGTAAAACGTCAACAACTGCAGGGTGCGTGTGCCCATAGCCGATTTCACCATCTTTTTGCACGTCGTAATATACAACGGAATACGAGTCGTCGGTGTCATCGGGATGAACGCTCAACCAAAAACGATCTTCTTTGCAACGTTCTTTTTGCCGCTCCCATATAAGAGTCATATACTTGATGCTCGGAGGCATCTTCCGGATAATACCGAGTTGCACAAAGTCATAACCTGCGATTTCCACAAAGTCGCCCTCTTTGAAGGGAATCGTCTTCAAGTCGCGCCCATAAAAACCGGTGTCGCCCAAATCGACATTTTTGCCGTTGAAATAGCGGATGCCTGAAACTTCGCTTTTTTGCCATAGCTTGCCGTTTTGCAGGTAGCGTCTTCGCGAGAGCGAATCTCCTCGACGGAACGTGCCGCCCAACGGTTTTTCTTCAACAAGAAAACTGTAGATGCCGTTGTTCTTTTTGGCAATGCTCTTGATTCTCCTTTCGACTTCGGCCAGCGTCTCACAAATCGCATTTTCCAATTCATATATCCCGAACCCCGGTTCTGCATAACCAAAACGCTCGATTTCTTCTTCGTCGATGCTGTACACGGGCTTATCGCTGAAGTTGTATTTGAAAACGCGTAAAATGAAAACGCTCTTGTAGTTTTTCTTTGATTGCCTTTTCAAAGTCATAATTACTCTTTATCTCTGATGAATATACAATATGGATGTGACAATTGTTGTCGCATATACTTGAGCAAAATGCCGTTCTACGCTTAAGGAAAATTTCAAGAATTTAAATGGAGCGGATTGAGGAATCCTCTAGCTGGTGGTTTTCAGTTTATACAAAAAAACGCACGGCGTAAACCGTGCGATTTTATAGTCTTAGGAGAAAAGAAATTTATTCTTTATCCTTGGCGGCTTTCTGCATTTTTTCCAAAGCCGCTTTCGGGTCGAGTTCAATTTCTTCGGAAGCGTCATCGACAAGAGAGGCAAAATCATTGTACCAATCGGTAAAGATTTCCACTTGCAGATGGTCCGGTCCCGGCAAAGTCAGGCGAACTCCGCATTCGTCGCCGACACGTTCGTTGTATTTGTCGAGTTCCGGCTTGAGCAGGGAAAGGTCCATGCCTTCCATGTCTTTCGGGTCGAGCCAAATCGGCAATTCCTCGGCATTGTCGGCTTCGGCATCCTTGTCGCTTTCGTCGCATTCGCAGGAACAGTTGCCGCAGCAATTTCCGCAGCACTCCTCGTCGTCTTCAATGCCCGAATCGTAATAGAATTCTTCGTCTTCCAGATAAAGGGTTTCGACGAAAACGCATTTGGAACCGAGAGCCTTGGCGACATCGACAAATTCCTGGAAGGTTCCGCCGAAATAGCGCACGGTTTCGGCTTCCGGGTTGATTTCCTGAACGGGAACCGGCAAAAAGCCGAATTGTTTCAGGTTGTTGAATATTTCGTCTGTGACATTTTTAATATCTGCCATTTGATTTCCTCACTGGTGGTATTTGATAAGGCTAGGCGCTTTTTCGCGAATCAACTTGAGAATCCGAGCTTCAGCTTCGTCACCGCGGGCGGTATCCCGAACGTTGCACATGGGCTGGAAAAGCGGGCTGTTGAAAAGCGTTCCCAGAGGAATCGGATTTTTGCGGCAGAAAGTCGTTTCCACAAAATCGCGAGCCGCGTCTTGCAAATCGTCGCATTTCTGGAATTCGCCTTTCTGGAAAGATTCGTAGAGTTCCACGAAAATCTTCGCCGCTTCGGGAATATTCGCCGTGGCACTGACGAGGGCCGTTCCGCCCATTTCGAGCATATCGATAAAAAATCCGTCTTCGCCGCTCATGACGGCAAAATCGTTGTTCTTGGTCTCGTTGATGACGCGCTTGGTGTCTTCGTGGAATTTTTCGCCGATGCGGAAATCGACAGCCTGCTTGAGCCCGATGATGTTTTTGTCTTCGGAAAGGCTGATCAATGTGTCGGGGTGGACATAGCTCGCCGTGCGACCGGGAACGTTGTAAATGATAATCTTGGCTCCGGTTTCGGAACTGAGCGTCTTGAAATGCTTTTCGATGCCTTCTTGCGAGGGATTGTTGTAATAGCCGGTCACGCAAAGAACGGGGACCGCAGCTATTTTCAGCACTTCTTCAATCATTTCAACGGATTCGCGAGTGCAATTGGAACCCGCACCCGCAATCACGGGAACTCGACCGTCCACATAGTCGAGAGTAAACTTGATGATGTCGAGATGCTGCTTGTGGGTGACGGTGGCACTCTGGCCGGTGGTTCCGACCGGAAGAATCCCCGAAACTCCGGCTGCAATCAAATCGTCTATCATTTTTTCCATCTTTTTGTAGTCGATGGAATTCCGAAGGTTCTTGGGATCGTCGTCCTTGAGGGGCGTAAAAAGAGCGGGGAAGACTCCGCGCAATTGAGAAGCGTTTGTAATTTGCATGGTATAAAAATAAACAAAAATCGGGAAAAATCGCCCACATTTTCAAAGGAATTGGCATTTTTGCTTTCTTTTTTGCGGTAGGATGGAAATAATAATTTTCAAAATCCGATTCACGGGTATATTTTTAGAGCGTTCATTTTTTAGGCGTTTGATTGCGAAAACGCTTTTTGCAAACGAGGTGAAGTGTATGGTTCAAATTTGGAAAATTGCCGTTCTGGGTGCGGCTCTGGTTTCGTCGGCATCCGCTGCGGATTCTTTCAAGTGGAGCAGTGTGGCCATGGGCGGCGGCGGATTCGTTTCGGCGATTGTGGCTTCTCCTTTGGAAGAAAATCTTTTTTATGCAAGAACGGACGTGGGCGGCGCCTACCGCTGGAACAACGCTTCGGAACGGTGGGAATCCATGATGGACTGGGTCGATGTTTCGGAGCGCGGACTTTTGGGCGTGGAAGCCATTGCCGTGGACCCCAAAGAAGCGGAAACGGTTTACCTGATGACGGGAACCAGCTATTTCAACAACGGACGCAGTGCCTTTTTGAAATCCACGGATAAAGGAGAGAGCTGGGAACTCCATTACGTTTGGGACGAAACGGGCGAAAAGGGCGGCGCGGTCAAAAATTTCGGTGTTCACGGAAACGGCATGGGCCGCGGAAACGGGGAAGCGCTCGCCATCGACCCCAACAATTCAGACAATATGTTCTATGGTTCCCGGCGCTCCGGACTTTGGAAATCCACGGATAACGGCAAAAGCTGGACGCATGTGGATGCTTGGACTGCGGCTGCGGGAAGCGATACGACCTGGAACGGTTCGGGTTTCAGCTTTGTCCAGTATGCGCCCGGAAATTCCAACGTGATTTATGCGGGATTTTTGCGGGACGGCTCAAAAGGTAACGGCACATTTGAAAACGTCTTCACCTCGACGGATGGCGGTGCTTCTTGGAAAGCTCTCCCCATTCCAGACAAGTTGCGTTCTACTGCGGGGGGAAGCCTTGTTCGCCTGATGCCCCAACGTGCGGTCGTGGCCAAGGACGGTTCTTTTTTAATTGCGACTTTTGCCGATGGCGCAGGCCCCCATACCATGGCATGGGACGAAGGCTGGGGAATGATTTACGACGGATTCGGGCGGGGTGCGGTGCTGAAATATGATGTGGCAAGCAAAACCTGGTCCGATGTTTCTCCGGAAAATTTACTGTATTACGACGGAGCGAAATACGACATTGTTGATGTGGCCGATTCCAATTATCAGTATTGCGGTCCCTATGGCGGTATTGCCATCGATCCGAATAATTCCCAGAACATTGTCATTACGACGGAAGGCTATACCGGCGCACAGTACTGGAAGCTCCCCAGCGGTTCTTACGATATGGACGGGCAGTGGGGAACGCAGATTTACTATTCCACAGACGGTGGCGAGACTTTTGTGCAGTCCTTTGGTTACAATCTTACGACGGTCACCATGGACGAGAACGGCATCGGCTGGATGAACAACAGCTCCATCCACTGGTCGGGAAGTGCCGCCATCGACCCTTTCAATCCGAAACGCGTTTTTGTTTCTTCGGGCAATGGAGTTTTCCGTTCCGATGATATTACCGATTACACTTTAATCGACGATCCTTATCTGCATTCCGGCTCTCGCGTTTATGATGCCTGGGGAGCGGTCACCAATAATCAGGTATGGAAAGTTTCGTCCCACGGAATCGAGGAAACGGTGCCCTACGACGTGGTGAGCATTCCGGGCGGCCCCATGATTTCTGTGATTGCAGATTACGACGGCTTCCGTCACGACAGCATCTGGAGCTACCCCAGCAATCGGCATCTTTCGTCTGTAAATAGCGGAAGCCCTGTAGGTTCCACCTGGGGGCTTGCCTATGCACCTCTTTCAGGAAAACTGGTGAAAGTTAGCGACGCCCGTGTTTACAAAGCCAAGTATAACGATATTCCCATGGCTCCGCTGCAATACTCTGCGGACTCTGGCAAATCCTGGAGCGTGGAAACCTATACCGGTCCCAATTCCTCTTACAAGGGCGGCACGGCAGCCATTTCTGCAGACGGCTCTGTTGCCATCTGGGTTCCGGGGGAAGGGACGACTCAGGTTTTCCGCAATTACAATACGACCACTTGGGACAACGTTTCGGGAATCACCAATTCGGCTTATGTGGTGGGCGACCCGAAAAACGCTAACGTGTTCTACGCTTACGATAAATCCACGGGCGCATTCTACAAAAGTTCGGATCAGGGCAAGACTTTTGCCAAAATTTCCGAACCGGGAGTGAGCCAATTCAAAAAATTCCGTGCGATTCCGGGAAAGGAAGGCGATCTTTGGCTTCCCATTGGCGAAATCGATGAAAACGGCAATCCGAAAAGCGGAAAGCTGTTGCACTCCACAGATGGTGGCACGACGTGGACGGCGGCAGCGGGCATCGGCTATACCGAAGCGGTGGGCTATGGAATTGGCCCCAAAAATTCGGGAACCGCCCTTTATGCTTTTGGCATTGTGGATGGCACATCGGGAGTTTTTGAATCCTCCGACGAAGGGGCGTCTTGGACGCGTGTCAATGACGACGCTCACGAGTATGGCGGCCTTGCCAACGGAGAATTTGTCATGGGCGACATGAACACTTATGGCGTCGTCTATATGAGCACAGCCGGGCGTGGAATCGCTGTTCGGGTGCCCGGCGATTGGAATATGGAATCGACAAGTTCCTCTTCGGCAATGCCCAAACCGTCTGCTGAAAATGCCGTCAAATTTAGCCGAGTCGCCTTTGTGGAAGCCGGCAAGCTGAATCTGGTGGTAAATCGCTCTCAAGTCAAAGTCGCCCTGTACGATTTGAACGGCGAAAAAATTTACAGCCGGACTTTAAATCATTCCGAAAGCATTCCTTTGAAGAGCATGGTCAAATCCAGTGGCTCATACGTCTTGCGAGTCACCAGCGGCAAAACTTTGCTTCTTTCCGAAAGGCTCGGCATTTCTCGCTAGTTTCGCCCGCATCAAACGATTTTTTTGCGCAGACGTTTCTTTTGCCCTCGAATAAAGGGGGCAATGCGTTTGCTTCCCCCCAAAAAATTTCGTTTTAAAAGGCCAAAAATTTTTATATTATGCGGCGATATTTTGACCAATCTGACGATTGAAGGTATTTTATGGGCAAAAATCTCTATCAAAAAGTATTTGAAAGTCACATTGTGGCAAAGCTGCCAAGTGGACAGTATCAGCTTTTTATCGGAACGCATCTCTGTCACGAAGTGACAAGTCCGCAAGCGTTCGCCATGTTGCGCGAAGAAGGACTCCGGGTAAAATATCCGGAACGCACTTTCGCTACGGTGGATCACATTATTCCGACAACGGCGGATGCCCGCAAGCGTCCGCTCGCCGATCCGATTTCCGAAGAAATGCTTTCTCACATTGAAAAGAACACCAAGGATTTTGGCGTACGTTTCTTTGGTCCGGAAACGGGGGAGCAGGGAGTCATTCACATTGTGGGACCGGAAGAGGGCGTGACCCAGCCGGGTATGACGGTGGCTTGCGGAGACTCGCACACGGCAACTCACGGTGCGTTCGGAGCGGTCGCTTTCGGCATTGGAACCAGTCAGGTCGCCGATGTTCTCGCCACGCAAACTTTGGCGATGAGTCCGCTGAAAACCCGTCGCATCAACTTTACCGGAAAGCTCAAACCGGGCGTTACCGCCAAAGACGTCGCTCTGGCCTACATTGCAAAGCTTGGCGTAAACGGTGGTGTGGGATATGCTTACGAATTTGCCGGTCCGGTCATCGAAGCCATGGATATGGAAGGCCGCATGACCGTCTGCAATATGGCGATTGAAGGCGGAGCTCGTGTCGGCTACTGCAATCCGGACGAAAAGACTTTCGCCTTCCTCCGCGGGAAGCCCTATGCGCCCAAAGCGGACAAATGGGATGAAGCGGTCGCTTACTGGAAGTCAGTTGCGACAGATGCCGACGCCGTATTCGACGATGAAGTTGAAATCAACTGCGACGAGTTGGAACCGATGGTCACGTGGGGAATCACGCCGGCTCAGGCGATACCGCTGAACGGAAATATGCCGCGTATTGACGAGTTCCAAGGGTCGGAACAGAAAGTCATTCGCGAAGCCTATGAATACATGGGTTGGGAAGAGGGCGGAAAAATGATCGGAACCCCCATCGACATCGCCTTTATCGGTAGCTGCACCAATGGACGTCTTCCGGATTTGATCGCAGCCGCAGAAATTTTAAAAGGCAACAAGGTTTCTCCGAAGGTCAAATTGTGGGTGGTTCCCGGTTCCATGAAAATCAAAAAAGAAGCCGAGTCGCTCGGTCTGGACAAAATCTTCAAGGAAGCCGGTGCCGAATGGCGGGAAGCGGGTTGTTCTCTTTGCCTGGCGATGAATCCCGACAAACTCCAAGGTCGCCAGATTAGCGCCAGTTCCAGCAACCGCAATTTCAAAGGCCGTCAGGGAAGCCCGACAGGCCGCACCATCCTCATGAGCCCGATCATGGTCGCCGCCGCCGCGATCGAAGGCAAAGTGACCGACGTCCGCAAATATCTCAAGTAAGGAGCGAAACGACTATGTTGACTGTGATTGATTCTGTAAAAGGTTCCGGCATCCCTCTGCGCGGAAACGACATCGACACGGACCGCATCATTCCGGCGCGCTTCCTCAAGTGTGTCACGTTTGACGGTCTAGGCGACAACGCCTTTGCCGACGACATCGCCGGCCTTGCCAAACAGGGAAAAACGCACCCCTTCCGCGATCCGGCTTACAAAAACGGTTCTATTCTCGTTTCCAACAGGAATTTCGGTTGCGGTTCCAGCCGCGAGCACGCCCCACAGGCGCTCAAGCGTTGGGGAGTCCGCGCCATCATCGCCGAAAGCTATTCCGAAATTTTCTTCGGGAATTGCGTCGCCATCGGCGTGCCCTGCTACCGGGTTTCGCACGAAGTCGCCGACAAAATCCTCGACTGGATTGAAGCGCACCCTTCGGAAGAAATGGAAACGAGCACCAAGGACAGAACCCTTAAAATGGGAAGCGAAGTCGTCGCTCTCGAACTCGCCGAAGGCCCCCGCGGGCAATTCCTCGACGGTTCCTGGCATGCGCGCGGCGTCCTTCTTTCCAATGCGGAAAAGGTGACAGGACTCGCGGAAAAACTCCCTTATATGCAGTTCCTTGCCCGCTAATCGGTAATTGCAAGCAAAATCAAAACCCGTCAGCATTCATCTGGCGGGTTCTTTTTTTAGGATTGCGAATTTTACGGAGCTAAAACTCGAGTTCCCCTTGAGTTCCTTGGGGAGTGGGCAAGTGCAAAGCCTGATAAGCTCTAGGAGTCAAAATGCGACCGCGAGGAGTCCGCGAGAGAAATCCCTGCTGGATTAAAAAAGGCTCGTAAACTTCTTCCAGCGTATCCGGGTCTTCGCCGAGAGACGCTCCGATTGTTCCCAGCCCGACGGGGCCTCCCGAAAAATTCACAGCAATCGTCGAGAGAATCTTGCGATCCATCGGATCCAGGCCCTGGGAATCGATTCCCAAGAGTTTCAAAGTCCGTTCCGCCACGTCCAAATCGATGAGGCCTTCGCCTCGCACCTCGGCGACATCGCGCGCCCTTCGGAGAATGCGGTTGGCGATGCGCGGCGTCCCTCGGCATTTAGAGCTCAAAAGTGCCGCGGCTTCATCGGTAATTCGGGCGTTTAAAATTTTTGCGCTGCGCTTGAGAATTTTTTCCAAGTCTTTGGCGGGGTAGAGTTCCAGGCGAAAATGCAAACCAAAACGATCGCGAAGAGGCCCTGTCAACAATCCAGTTCGAGTTGTCGCGCCGATCAGCGTAAAATGCTTCAGCGGCAAATTGACGCTGCGTGCTGCCGGTCCGGAATCCAGCATGATGTCCAAACGGAAATCTTCCATAGCGGGGTAGAGATACTCTTCGATAACGCGACCCATCCGGTGAATTTCGTCGATAAAAAGAACATCGTTCTCGCCAAGGCTTGTGAGAAGTCCAGCAAGATCGCTCGCTTTTTCTAAAACGGGACCGCTCGTAATGTGAATTCCGACCCCCATCTCTTTGGCGATGATTCCGGAAAGAGTAGTTTTCCCGAGTCCCGGAGGTCCCGCAAAAAGGCAATGATCTAGAGATTCGCCTCTTTTTTTGGCCGCTTCGATCGCAATCTGCAAACTTTCCTTGATGTGATCTTCGCCCGTAAAATCGGCAAGGGTTTCGGGGCGCAAGCTGCGTTCCAAATCCGCTTCTTCGCCATTTGCCTGTTCTGGAGAAATAATACGTTCCGACATCATTTACACGTGTTTGAGGGCTTCGGGGATAAGATCTGTCACTTTGGCATTTTCGCCGAGAATTTCCACAGCCTTAGCGACGGCCTTTTGAGCCGCTGGATCCTTGACTCCCAGAGTATGCAAAGCCTGAATCGCTTCGCTCTGGTTGGGGGAGAGAAGCGCCGTCCGTTCGCCGCCTTCGACAGAAGAAAGCGCAAGGGCTTTGTCCTTAAGGGTAAGCACAAACATTTCCGCTGTCTTTTTTCCGACTCCCTTAATTTTTCCAAGAGCGGCTTTGTCTTCGCGCGCAATGATGGAGAGAAAATCCCCGGGTGAAATGGAAGAAAGAATGCGTTGCGCCGTTTTGGGACCCACGCCATTGACGGAAATCATGCTGCGGAAAAGTTCTTTTTCCTGCGAATCCGCAAAACCGAAAAGTTCCATTGCGTCTTCCCGCACAACAAGATGCGTCAAAAGGGTCAGTTCCGTCCCTTCTTCAGGCAGACGCTCGCCGGTTCGTGCGGAAATCTGGACTCCATAGCCGACACCGCCACATTCGAGAACAGCAAAAGTAGGATGGCGTTCCACCAGAATTCCGTGCAATCTTTCAATCATAGCTCAAAATATAGAAATTGAGTGCCGCAGCAAAAGATTTTAAAAGCACAAGTCCAAAATAAAAGAATCCACGAAAGCATTCCAACTGTATGCCCGATAACGCCCATTATGTAAACTAAACGAGTGTTTTAAATATGCGAATATCGCGACGCCATTATCTTTTTCCAGGATTTTCTCGTTGCCAGATCAAGAGGCGTTCGAGCGTAAAGTTTGCCCGGACCTCCATTAATTTGAAGAAGCCATAAAGTTGTCTGCCGAACTTTCTAACCACCGAAAATCCTTAAAAGACATTGCCCGTTTGTTTGCGTTCTCGCTCCTTGGTTTGCCATTCCTGCGGCTCATCGTCTTCTACTTTACAGAAGGGCTAGGCGTCCCATCAACAAAATCTGGAAAATTTAAAAGACGACTTTTCCAAGATTCCTCTTCATCCTTTTTCTCCCGACAAAACTCACTTTTCTTATGATGGCGAATCTTTGATTTCCGCTTGTTTATTTGGCCGAGTTGTTACTTTATTGCATTTATCTTGGGAAAAATCTTTTTTTTGCAAAAAAAAGCCCTTTTCCAAAATGGAACAGGGCTTTCGTGGATGATGCAGGGATCGAACCTGCGACCCGCTGATTAAGAGTCAGCTGCTCTACCAACTGAGCTAATCATCCATTGCGCCACAAAAATAAAAAAACAAAATAGAACGGCAAGGGAAATTTTTAAAATTGATATATTTTCTGTCATGGACAATGGCGAGTGGCTGGATGCGTATCTGTCTTTTTTAGGTGTCGAACGGAATCTCTCCCCCGCCACCATTCAAAGCTACGGCGAAGATTTGCGCCACTTCATTTTTTGGGCAGACAACCGCGGTTCCAATATCGGCGATCTGAAACCCGAGGAGCTGGATTCCTTTTTAACGGAAATCGCTGGTCGAGAGGAATACAGTCCCACTTCTGTCGCCAGGCATTTTTCCAGTCTCCGAGGCTTTCTCAAATATTTGCAACAAGAAAAACAATTTCCCTATTCGACAGACAATCTTTTGGCGACTCCCCGAATCGGCAAATACTTGCCGCAATGCTTGACCCGAGAAGAAATGGACAGCATTTTTGAAAGGATTCAAACGGAATCTAAAAATCCGGAACGGGATACCGCTCTTGTCGAATTGCTTTATTCCGAAGGCTTGCGCATTGCCGAAGCGCTTTCTTTGCGCCCGCAAGACATCGATTTTGACAACGAATGGATTACGCCAATAGGAAAAGGAAATAAGCAGCGTCTCATTCCTTTGGGTTCGCAAGCCAAAGACAACATCAAACGATGGATGAACGGTCCTCGCTTGCGATTCCAATCCAAAGCCAATACGGTCATATTGAATTCGCGAGGAAAAAAAATGTCGCGTATGGGCGCGTGGAAAATCATCCAGAATTTTACATCCCACTTGGATAAACACGTGACTCCGCACACTTTCAGGCATTCTTTCGCAACGCATTGCTTGGAAGCGGGAATGGATTTGCGCGTTCTGCAAGAGCTTTTGGGACACGCCAATGTAACGACTACGCAAATTTATACCCATATCAATGGCCAGATGATGCGTGAAGAACATCGGAGTTTCCATCCACGGGAAATTTCCAAGTAAAAATACGGCTTTCGTGACATCCCCCTTGACTGTAAATCTCTGGCTAGAGAGCAATTATTCCGCCAGCAACAAGATTTCCCCACTTCTTCGATTCTTGACAAAACGACTCCTCTCTCAAAAGAAAAATCCCCATTCCAAAGGAACAGGGATTTCGTGGATGATGCAGGGATCGAACCTGCGACCCGCTGATTAAGAGTCAGCTGCTCTACCAACTGAGCTAATCATCCGATTGCGAACCCAAATATAGCAAGGCGATTTTCTTTTGGCAAGGGAACATCGACAAAATGATGAAATTTTTCAGAGAAACGCGAGTCCATTTGGGATGTTTTGACTAGTTCACTTTGGCAAAGCTGTCGAGAACCGCTTTGTGCACCTTTCCATTTGTCGCCACGGCGCTGTAACCTTCATAAATTGAATGCAGCGGTTTTCCCCCGTCGTCAAACAAGTCGGTTTCACCGTTCAAAAGGGAGAAGCTCCCGCCCGCTTCGGACAAAAGAAGCGGAAAAGCCGCGATATCCCAAAGCGACACGATCGGATCCACCATCGCTTCGGCGCGACCTGTCGCCACCAGATAGTACCCGTAACAATCTCCCCAGCCGCGGTAAAGTGCCGAAGTGCGCCGGTATTTTTCAAACTCTGCAGATAGTCCCCTATCGTCAAAGGTATTCACCGTCCCCGAAAGCACTAGAGACTTGTCCATTTTCGCAACGTCTGAAACCTGCACTCGGATTTCTCCTAAAAAGGCTCCCCCGTTTTTTACCGCATGAAGCCGTTTTTTTTGTGCGGGCAAATTGACAATGCTCACGAGCGGTTCATTTTTTTTATATAAGCCTATCAGAGTTCCAAAAAGGGGAACGCCTCGGATAAAAGATTTCGTTCCATCGATAGGATCGAATATCCACTTGCATTCCGCATCGGGATTTTCGATTCCAAACTCTTCGCCGATAACGCCAAATTCAGGGGTTTCTTGAGCAAAGACTTGCCGGAGAACTTCTTCGGCTCCTTTGTCCGCAATAGTCACCGGAGTATTGTCCGGTTTCCACTCTACCGCCAGATTGGAATCAAAATGCGAAAGGATGATGCGTTCAGCAAGCGTGACCGCTCGAATGGCGACTTTTTCCAGCTCTTTCAACTCTGCGGTTTGCATAAAATTACAGAGCCTTCCATTTTTGAACCAGGTCCACAAAAAGCTGGTTTTCTTTGGGCTTGCCGATGGTCACCCGAATCCATTCCGGCAAGGAAAAGCTTTTCAAATGACGGACGATCATGCCGTTCCGCTCCAGATATTCCACCAGTTCCTTGCACTTTTCGCCGATTTTAATGCACAGGAAATTGGCCTGCGTCGGCAAAACGACAAATCCGAGTTTTTCCAAATGGCTGGTCAAGAATGCTTTTCCCGCTTCGGTCACTTCTAAGGAATGCCGAATATGCTCGTCGTCCAACAAAGCGGCTTCTGCGGCGGCCTGCGCCGCGATATTCACGTTGAAAGCCGGTTTCACTTTCCAGATTGCCGCGCTGACTTCCGGACTGGCAAATGCGAAGCCGATCCGAATTCCCGCAAGGCCATAAATTTTGCTGAAAGTTCTGTTCAAAATCAAATTGGGATGGGATTCCATCTGGGAAATCAAATTCGGGAAATCCGCGGCGGTTGCAAAATCCAGATAGGCTTCGTCCAAAAAGACAAGAATATCTCGAGGAAGCTTTGCCAAAAAATCGAGTAGTTCCTTTTCGCTGTAATAAAAGCCGGTGGGATTATTGGGATTGCAGATAAAAACCATTCGGGTTTTAGGCGTAAGTGCTTGAAGATAGGCGTTTAACGACGGGCGTTCTGGGGACTGGGAAACCGAAACGTATTTGGCACCATAAAGAATCGCTGTCGCCCGATAAACGGAAAAAGTCGTCGAAATTCCTAGACATTCGTCGCCGGGTTGCAAAAACGCTTTCCCCACCATATCGATGATTTCATCCGAGCCGTTTCCCAAAACGATTTGGTTTTTGGGAACTCCAAACTTGGCGGCAATCGCTGAAATCAAGTGGGGCGCATTTCCTCTTGGATACAAATGCAAAGACGACGCCATTTCACAAAAAGCCTTTTGCGCTTTCGGGGACGGGCCCAACGGATTCTCGTTGGACGCCAGCTTCACCGCGCTTTGCAAACCGTATTGTTCACAAATTTCTTCTATGGATTTTCCGGGTACATAGTCAGAAATGTTTTTCAATTCAGGACGAGTTTCAATCATAAAATCCTCGGTCAGCAATTTAGAAATTCTTGTCGTATATCGCTTGCAAAGCTGCCGTTAAATAGGCCAAAGGAGCGTTCCAATTAATGGCGACTTCATTGGTTGCGTAGCTGCAATCATCGTCCAAGTAAGCCAAAGCGGGCAAATCCGCCGAAGCGTAATTCGGGCATTTCCAGTGTTCCTTTCCCGTGAGGTCAATATCCTGTTTGCCCAAGTGCGGGCCGCCGACAAGCATTCCCGGTATAGGTTCATCCACAAAATCCGCTTCGCTAATTCGATGGTGCGGATTTTTGGGGCTTCGGTAACCGAATCCCGTTACATAAGTGATGTTCAGCGGATTTCTGCCCAAAAGATAGTCCAGAGTTTGCTGCGCCGCGTTCAAATAATTTTTGTCTTTGGTCAATAGGAACGCCTGCAAAAGAAGAATGCCATTATTGGCTACCGCGCTGTTGCTGCCCCAGTTCCAATTCCACGAGTGCATCGGCAAACGGTACGCGCTGGAATCGCCGATGGCGCAAAGGGAATTCGCTTCTTCTAAAAGAATGGTCCTCGCCGACGAAGAAAGTTCCTTTCCGAATAAATTCGGATTTTCCGCAACTCGGAAAACGGAAAGCATGTTCAAGTCTCCCCACCAGGCTCCATTCCGCGTAAACGGATTTTCTTTCAAATCGTCCAAATACGTCTGTTTTGCCGTCGCCAGATACAATTCGGCACTGGCAAAACGGAATTCATCGCGACCGTCTTCGTCTTTAGGCATATAGCTGCCGGTGTTTACATTCGCTGGTTGTTTGTAAAATTCCTGAGGATTCTTTTTTGCCCATGCATATGCTTTTTCCGCCGCTTGCCGCGCTTTTTGGCTAAACGCCAAATCAAACGGAGCGTAGATGACGCTGGCCAAAGCCATTACTCCTGCAAAATTTAAAGAGGCGGTTACATTTTTGATGATGGCGTATCGCTTCGCAGTATCTTTGTCGGGCATGACGGATCCGCTAAATTTTAAAGTCGTTACTTTGTGATAAACACCGCCGTCTTCGGCTTGCATGGAGAGCATCCAATCCAAATTGTAGCGAATCTCTTCCAGCAAAAGGGGCCACTTTTTTTGATGCCTAGGAATATTCCAGGAAAGCGTATCCATATAATGAGGAAACTGCCGATACAATTCCAAAAGAGTCCATACGGTGATTCCCGAATTGACGACATATTTGCCGTAATCGCCCGCATCATACCAGCCGCAACGGGAAGAAATCGTTCGACCGGCACCTTTGCCACCTGTTTCGGCATCCGTCCCATAAATAACCACCTTGTTGTCATGATGCCCAGCCGCTCTTGCCCATTTTCCGGCATACTCGGCTTCTAACGCCATTCCCGAACGTTGAAAATAGAACCACTTCAATGCCGCTTTGGAAATTTCCTCGTAGGGTTTCTTTGCTATTACAAGAGGATTTCCAACAAATTCACCACCGCGATAAAGTCGATAGGTTCCAGGAATTTTGATGGAGGAAATATCAAAAACCTGAGTTTCTTCACCGCTGTATTCCCAATCCCAGACAAGGGGCGCGTCCAATTTTAAAACCCGCTTTCCCTGTAAATCATACACTTCCAACGGGTTGGCGTCGTTTCCAGGAATCACAATTTGTTTTTGGGCTTCTGGGGTATAACCTAATTGATTAAAAAGCGGAGCCGCCGTAGCGAACGAGAAAAAAATCCATGGGAATAAACAGGCTTTCATATTTTGAATATAATTATTGGGATTCTGTCCATTTTTTAAATTCCGCGCGAAATGGATACAAATGCGAACTTTTTTTGCGAAAAGAGCTCTTGCCATCCCCATTCTTCTCCATTATTTTTCTTGCGTCAATTTCTCAGGCAGAAATTGCTTACTCGGCAAATAAAGAAACTCGAAGTCTTGAATCCCTTCTATCGGCCAAGAACTCCCCCGCTTCCTCAATATCGCCGAAATCAAAAGTTGCTCGCTAGCGAACTCACTCAGCATTTTTACAGAAAAAGGCTCCGACAAAATCGGAGCCTTTCCCAAGGAGATGTTCTAGTGAAACGAAGTTACTTGGTCGCCACAGCGATTTTCGCCATTCCGGTCATGCGTTCGCGAAGCCATGCGCCGATGATTTCGGTCGGATGCTGGCGAATCGCCTTGTTCACTTCGATAAGTCTTTCATTATCCACGCCTGTATCCTTGCCTGCACCATAGACTTCACCCAAGTCTTCCTTGGTGATCTGTTTCATAAAGTCTTGGAGCAGAGGAATGCAACGATTGGCAAAGAGGTAGCAGCCGTATTCGGCGGTATCGCTAATGACGCGGTTCATTTCATAGAGCTTCTTGCGCGCGATAAGGTTTGCAATCAGCGGAATTTCATGAAGCGTTTCATAGTAGGCACTCATCGGCTTCATGCCAGATGCGGTCATTGTTTCAAACGCCAGTTCAGAACCAGCCTTAATCATTGCGACCATCAAGACGCCGCGATCGAAGTATTCCTGTTCCGTAATTTTAGCATCGGAAGCCGCTGTTTTTTCAAAAGCGGTATTGCCGGTGTCTTCACGCCACTGGAGCAAATCCTTGTCGCCCGCTTCCCAGTCTTTCATCATCGTCGAAGAGAACTCGCCCGAAATGATGTCGTCCTGATGACGGCGATAAAGATCTTTCATGATCTTCTTGAGTTCCACGGAAAGCTCGTAGGCACGGATCTTTGCCGGATTGGAAAGGCGATCCATCATATTGGTAATGCCACCGTGCTTCAAAGCCTCGGAAACGGTTTCCCAGCCGTACTGGAGAAGCTTGGCCGCATACGCCGGTTCAATGCCTTCAGAAACCATCTTGTCGAAACCGAGAAGGGTACCAGTCTGCAGCATTCCGCAAAGAATCGTCTGCTCGCCCATCAGGTCGGACTTGACTTCGGCGATAAAGGAGCTTTCGAGAACTCCCGCCCTATCCGCATGAAGGCCTGCGGCATAAGCCTTGGCATAATCCCAGCCCTTTCCTTCCGGATCGTGATCCGCCTGGACGGCAATCAGACAGGGCATACCGAAACCGCGGACATATTCTGCACGGACTTCGGAACCCGGCCCCTTCGGCGCGCACATGATAACCGTGATGTCGTCGCGAATCTGCTGGCCTTCTTCGATGATATTGAAACCGTGACTGTAAGAAAGGACGGCACCCTTTTTCATGAGCGGCATGATTTGCGGAATCACATTATGGTGCTGCTTGTCCGGTGTGAGGTTCAAAACGAGGTCGGCACTCGGAATCAATTCCTGATAAGTTCCCACCTTGAAACCGTTTTCCGTCGCATTCTTGAAAGAAGCGCGCTTTTCCTGAATCGCCGCTTCGCGGAGGGCGAAAGAAACATCAAGACCGCTGTCGCGAAGATCAAGTCCCTGATGAAGCCCCTGTGCACCACAGCCGATAATGACAATCTTTTTTCCCTGAAGAGCTTCGGTTCCGCGAGAGAATTCCGATGCTTCCATAAAACGGCAATGACCCAATTCCTCGATCTTGGAACGGAGAGGAAGTGTATTGAAGTAGTTCATTTTATTACCTCTAAAGTGTTTGCTACCGAGGACAAATGTAGCAAATCCCGCTGAAAATTTCAGGATTCGAAAAGAAAAGGAGGAAGGAAACGCCGAAGAATCCAAGGAAAGGCGCCTTCATGGCGCAGAAAGAACGATTTCGGGGACGGGCCAGCGGATTAAAGGATTCTGGTTCCGGTAGGTCGCCCGAATCCAAGCGGCGGAACGCGTGTTGCGGCTCACATGAAATTCGTCTATCACACCTTTAAAATAATGGGTGACCAGATCCGTCGGGTCGTCCGCCGGGTAAATCAACTTGCCGATGGCAAAAAGGCTGTCGGTGGAACGCGTCGCCGTGCTGCTGCCTATCCGCGGCGAAGAGGAAGCGACTTCCCCATTCACATAGAGCACGGCGCCGTTCGAATCCTGAACAACGGCGAGATGTGTCCATTCTTCGAACGCTTCGGAAGAGTCCATATACCAGTATCTTGCGGAATTGCTGGAGGAATCCAGAATCTCGTCGGTGAAGATTTCGTACAGCCAGCTGGACTCGTTTGTTCCCGCCAAATACATCAAGTGATATTGAGAAGCTCCCTTTCCAAAAACAACGCGCGAACGGTCCAGCCCTTCCATTTTAACCCAGACGGAAAAAGTGACCGAAGTCTGGAGAGTCAAATCCAAAGCGCCGGTCGCCGAATTCGGAATGGTCAC
>NZ_FUWU01000050.1 GCF_900167415.1 Fibrobacter intestinalis
GCCAAGCGGCAGGCTTTGCACAATTCGTCTAAGGGAACAAGTTCCCAAGACTCATGGGGGATGCCGCTTCTCCCGAGTCAATCTCGCCACCAGCGAAAAGTTTGCATTTTTTTTGCATTTCATAAAAGGCTTGCAGGCAGAAGAACTTGACATTTGATACAGGAGAAGCGGCTTCTAGCCGCTTTAAATCTGGCATAGCAAGGAAGGACGGTCTCCCGACCGTACAAAAATCTGGAGGTATGAGGAAGAATTTTAAGCCAAATCAGACGCTCCATTCCCCCGCGGAAAAAGCAGCGCCAAGCGGCAGGCTTTGCACAATTCGTCTAAGGGAACAAGTTCCCAAGACTCATGGGGGATGCCGCTTCTCCCGGGAGGCTCTCGACGTCTGCGGAAAATTTTGAAATTCCTTTTTGCATTTTTATAGAACGCAGGAAAACTTGACATTTGATACAGGAGAAGCGGCGTTCTCGCCGCTTCAAATCTAGCATTGCAAGTAGGCCGGTAGTTCCGTAGAAGCCTTCTAATTTGTACTCCTAGGAATCTAGAACGAACCGTAAAATTATAAAAATAAGGATGTACTTAGCCTTCCTTTTTGTCATTCAATTTTTTCCGAAAATCCTCTTCCAAAAGTTGTTTGTTGTATGCTTTGCATTGGCAAAAGGCCATCAAAGCCCAAATGGGACCGCACATCCAAACATATACTGTGTCATAGCCACAGCCAATTACAACCGCATATAGGATGATGAGAAATACGCCCCCGACCCAACCATGGCAATACAAAGAGCCAATGGGCGCAAAGAAGAGATTTAAAAGACTTGCAATGCCGACGGATTTTCTTTTTTTCATAAGTTTACTCCTTGAAGTTGAGTGATTGTTAAACGTGATTTTTGATTTGCCTAATCGCATTCAATTTTTTCAGTTCCGGTTTTTTGAACGTTTCCGTTTTTGGAAAAACATTTTTTTTCGGAAACCGCTTCCCCGTCTTCGTATGTAACGGTGCTCTTTATTTTTCCATTGGGATAAAATTCTTTGACCGTGCCGTTCAATTCACCATTTTCGTATGGAGTGGTGCTTTTTATTTTTTTTTCGATATAAAATTCCTTGACAACGCCGTTCAATTTTCCGTTTTTATATGGAGATTCTTTCTTTATTCTGCCCAAGCCAAAGTCATGAGCGTGTTTACCATCATGACAAGGACTGAAGAATGTTTTTGCAATGCCATGCCTTAAGCCTTTTTGATATGGAATCTCTTCAGAGACATAGATTTCATTCTCGTATTCAATTGCGCAATGAGTGAATGCAAAACCAGCGATCCAATCAAAACGTTTATATAGAATATCTTTTTGTATTACACCATTCTTGTAAATCAATTCCTCATGTTTATTGCCTTCGTAATCAAAGTTAATACTTGTCCCATTCAACTTACCCACAGAAAAAGAACGTTCTCGCCTTAACAAACCATCTTCTTCATATAATTTCTCTTTGCCTTCTCGAACTCCGTTTTTATATGAAATGTTCGATCTTAAAATACCATTCGCATCGTAAGCTTTTGTAAAGCCATTCAGTTTTCCGTCCTTGATTTTACGATTTATTGTCCATCCGTTATAAGAAGGATTTTCGTTATAGCGGTCATAATATCTGTCAAAACAATTACCAGGAGATTCTTTTTCCGTGATTTTTAAAGATTCATTGCCGATTGCGGTCGCCTTGCAGAAATAATCTACAGAATCAGACTTTATGCTGTAAGCAAATCGAAATTGACAAGAATCCAAAGAAATGGAGCCAGTCCTTTCTACTACCCAATTTTCTTTTGTAATGGAATCTAATTTTTCTAACGGGATTGATTTACAGTTGTCTCTCTCGTAGTAGTAGTTTGAACAAGGATAAATATCCGGAGGAATGCACTTGGATTTGTCGGCCACTGCATAAACGGCTGCCAGTGTCAAAACAGAAAGAAAAATCTTCATCTTAATTTTCCCCATTTTA
Source organism: Fibrobacter intestinalis (assembly GCF_900167415.1). Lineage (GTDB taxonomy): Bacteria > Fibrobacterota > Fibrobacteria > Fibrobacterales > Fibrobacteraceae > Hallerella > Hallerella intestinalis. The sequence continues at coordinate 1,987 of NZ_FUWU01000050.1, forward strand.
TTTCTCCTTTGTCGCCATCATCGACTTGTATAGCAGTTCTTTCAGGTCATCGGCAAACAGAATTTTCACGTTGCTTTCGCGGGCTTTTTCCGCCAATTCCGAATTGTTTTCTTTGGAAGCTTTGGTCAAAACCACCCATTTTTCAATAAGGCGCAGGTTCTCGGAATGCCAATCCTCATAAGCGTCGGATTTGTTTATCTGCTCCACAGGGTATGAACTGCTTTTTCCCTCGTAATCCTTCACCTGAATGGCGACGGCATACATGGAGTCGTCCAACGGACTTGGAATTTTCACCAAAATATCCGTGATTTTTTTCCGATACGCCTCCGCAACGCTCCACAATATAATTGGGATAAATTCGCTGCAAGCATTCCGTCAAAACAAATTCCCAATCGCTCTCGGAAAATTTTTCATTAAAATTTTCGAATAAATCATTGACGAAGCTTTCTTTATGAACGCCGATGACAGAAGATATGGCGGCATCGATTCTTTCGACATAGTTGAATTTTTTCAGGTTTTCGTCCGCCCTCTGCTTTCGCAATTCTTCAATATTTTCTGCACAATGGTCCATATTCCAAAATCGCATCGGAGTCCGCAAGGAGCTTCGCAAATCGCCGCTGACAAGAGCGTTATTCCGAACGAACCAGTTTTCGCATTTCTTGACCGGGAAAACATGGCCAAAATCACCGAAATCATTATTCCTGTCAAAACGGTAGCCGGAGTCGAAATCTTCAGCCGCTTCGACAATGGCAACCGTTCCGTATCCCTTGATGTCGGGCACAAGCAGAATGTCGCCCTTTTTCACATTTTTCTTGATGCTCAGATTGCGGCGAGCGCTGCCTTCCACATTCGGGTTGTTTAAATTCTGGCAATCTTCATACCCCCAGCCTTGACGAAGATTCCCTTTTTCAAGTTCCTCCGCCAGGAATTCTCTCTGCCTAGTGCTCGTGTCTATTCTAAAACCCCAGTATCTTTTCATTTTTTGCCTCGCTGTTTGAAAATTTTTCGTCCTTTTAGGCAAACTCAAGCGGACTTGCAACGGCAACGCACAAAAAAAGGCGTGGCGTCGTTGGATCCGAAGCAGAGGCCCTAGACAAAGCCTGTTCATGAATCTACAAACGACCCACGCCCCAGCGGGGGCGTGAGCATCTGCATCTTATTCTCATGAACTAAAAGAAATTGTCTAGGTTTCTGCGTCAAGAACAAGAGCGTTGCTCTACGAAAATGTTATTTCAGTTTCTATGTACTTATAAAAACTCCATTGGTTACGAGTCAAATTTATACAAATTCATAAAAGATGTCAATTTTTCAAAGAAAAGCGACCCTTATTCTTATTTTTCGAGTTTTTCTTCAAAATGTGACATTTTTACGACGTGAACTCTTCTCGCGGGCTACAAGATTCTTTGCTCCCATAAGGCTTTGCCGGCCATTCCTGTACAGGAATGAATTATTTTGTGCAAAAAAAATGATGGAAAATATCGGTCAAAGAATCCCTATCCGAATCCGAACGCAATGAAAGACCGAAGAAGCCTCCGCCAAGGTCTGCGGAGCGGAAGGAGAACCTATTCGTCCTTTCTTCTGCTAATCCTTTTTCGCTTTCGCCGCCGTCTTCTTTTTCGCCTGCGGGAAAAGAATCGCTATCAGTTCGTCGATGTGTTCTTTCGTGTGGATTTTCAATCCTTTCTTTGCCGGTGCGGGCAATTCGACCACATCTTTTTCGTTCTGCTTGGGAAGATAGAGCGTTTTGACGCCCGCATCCAGAGCGGCGAGCGCTTTTTCGTTCAGCCCGCCAATCGGCAGCAAATCGCCCGAAAGACTGACTTCACCGGTAAAGGCGATGTCCGGCGAGACCGGAGTCCGGGTAAACGCCGAAAGAAGCGAGAGCGTGAGAGCAATTCCCGCCGAAGGTCCGTCCTTGGGAACGGCGCCTTCTGGAACGTGAATGTGAATATCCGTTTTGCGGACGATCGCCGGATCCACGCCGAATCGCTGCAACCTTTCGCGCACCAGACTGAGCGCAATCTGTGCGGATTCCTTCATCACGTCGCCGAGCTTTCCGGTGAGCAGCAAATGCCCGCGTCCCGAAAGCAGCTTGGTTTCAATCAAAAGAATTTCGCCCCCGACAGAAGTCCACGCCAGTCCCGTGATGACACCGCAATGTCCCGGTTTCGGCAAGCGGTTTCCCATAAAGCGAGGAACGCCCAGATATTTTTCGACGAGCTTCGGCGTCAATTTCAACTTGCCCGATTTTCCCATCAGGGTTTCTTTGACCCTTTTGCGGACAATCGTTTCCAACTGCCGTTCCAATTCGCGAACCCCCGCTTCCCGAGTGTATTCCCGAAGAACGGTCTTTATCGAGTCGTCGTCAAAATCGACGGCATCCTTACCCGTCATGCCGCAATTTTTTAAGACCTTCGGAATGAGATAATTTTTGGCAATCAGAAGTTTTTCATGCGGATAATATCCCGGCAAGCGCACCACTTCCATCCGGTCTTCAAGGGGCGCAGGGATGGACTCTTCGGAATTCGCCGTCGCTATGAAAAGTACTTTTGAAAAATCGAACCCGACTTCCATAAAGTGGTCCGTAAAATCGGCATTGAGTTCCGGGTCGAGGATTTCGAGCATGGCACTCGCCGGATCCCCGCGGTAATCGTTTCCCATTTTGTCGATTTCATCGAGAAGAATCACCGGATTCATGCACTTAGCATGGCGAAGCGCCTGAATAAAGCGTCCCGGCATGGAACCGATGTAAGTCCGACGATGTCCCCGGATTTCCGCTTCATCCTGGACTCCGCCTAAAGTGACCCGGGCATAATTTCTGCCGAGCGATTCCGCAATGGAGCGCACAAGGGTCGTTTTTCCAACGCCCGGAGGCCCGACCAGACAAATAATCGGGGCTTTGTTTTCGGCCTTGGTCTGTTTCAACACCGCGACATATTCCAAAATGCGGTCTTTGACTTTTTCCAGACCGTAATGGTCCGAATCCAATTTTTTCTTGACCTTGCGCAAATCCAGAGCCGAGTCCGTGTAAATTCCGTAAGGCATTGAAAGGAACCAGTCGATGTAGTTCCGGGAGACGGCATATTCCGGGCTGGCCGGCTGCATTTGCCGCATCCGTCCCAGTTCCTCGTCCAGTTTTTCTTGAATCGCCGGGGAAAAATGCTTGTCCTTGATTTTTTGCGCAAGCTTTTCCACTTCATCGATTTCGCCGTCCGTGATTTCCCTTTGCAGCATCCGGATCTGTTCGCTGATAAACCAGTCTTTCTGATTCTGCTGCATCTTGAGCTGAACATCGTCACGAACGTGTTCAACGACACTTTCCACATCGAGAGCCGCTTGCAGATACGCCGAGATGGTCCGTCCCAAATCATCCAACGTCTTCTGCTCCAAAGCCTTCTGTTCCTGCTCCGATGAAATCCGAATAAAGGGCAGCATCGACATGTACATTTCATATGGCTCTTTCTTCGACTTCACATCCGCGACAATATCCGGCGATATATTTTGTACGCGGGCATACTGTTCAAAAAGGCGAATGGTTTCGGTAACAATCATCTGCAACAAGACATCATTGATTGTCGCATAATGGCGAAGGGAAATTTTTGAAGAAAAATATTTTCCCTTGGACATTTCCGGATTCACCAGATCCACGACGACAACGCCTTCCAAAAGGACTCTCCAGCAGCCATTGGGAAGCGGCATCACCGACTGAACATGGGCAAGAACGCCTACGGAAGGCAAATCCTTTACGGAAATTTCTTCTTTTTCCGGATCCGGCTGCAAAGCCAGCAGAATCAGATCGTGAAATTCACGGGATGCCTGCAAAGCGTTCTGGGAAATTTCCCTGCCGACGAGAACCCGCGTCGAAGCTCCCGGCGTCACCAACGCGTCGCGAAGCGGCAACAGCGGAAATCTCCGGGAAAGATCCAGTGCAATTGTTTCCAGCAAATTTTCTGTATCGATTGTCGTTTTTTTCAAAACAATTCCTTAGGCGACGTTCGATTTGCCGCCCTGAGAAAGAGCATCTTTTACAAGAGCCGCATCCACAACCAGCGATTTCGTCTTGGAACCGGGCAATTCGTACATGGACTTTTGAAGCACACGTTCTACAACGGAACGCAATCCGCGAGCGCCCGTTTTCCGTTCCATCGTACACGAAACGATTTCCGCAATACCGTCGTCCGTAAAAGACAATTCGATTCCGTCCATCTTGAAGAGCTTCGTGTACTGCTTGATAATCGCATTTTTCGGTTCGGTCAAAATCCGTTTTAACGCATCGGCATCCAGTTCTTCCAAAGAAACCACAATGGGCAAGCGTCCGACCAGTTCGGGAATCAGTCCGAAGCGGATCAGATCATCCGGTTCCAGCAATTTGAACAATCGGGAAAGCGAGTTGTCTTTTTCCGAACGGATGTCCGCGCCAAAACCCATGCCGCCTTGATTTACACGGTGAGCGATAATCTTGTCGAGGGTTTCAAACGCGCCGCCGCAAATGAAAAGGATGTTCCGGGTGTTGATTTGCACCAGACTCTGTTCTGGATGTTTGCGCCCGCCTTTCGGAGGAACCTGCGCCGTCGTACCTTCCAGAATTTTGAGAAGCCCCTGCTGCACGCCTTCGCCGGAGACATCCCGGGTGATGGAAGGATTCGCCGTCTTCCGGGCGATTTTATCGATTTCGTCGATAAAGATGATTCCGCGTTCGGCGCGGGCGACGTCATAATCCGCAGCCTGCAAAAGACGCACCAAAATGTTTTCCACGTCTTCGCCGACATAGCCCGCTTCCGTTAAAACCGTAGCGTCCGCAATGGAAAACGGCACATTCAAAAAACGGGCAAGGGTTTGCGCAAGAAGCGTCTTGCCGCTTCCGGTCGGACCGACCAGCAGCAAATTTGACTTTTCCACTTCCACGCCGTCCGATTTTTTTTCACCCGCATTGGCGTCCTGAAAACGCAAACGCTTGTAGTGATTGTAAACGGCAACAGAAAGAGCCATCTTGGCGTCGTCCTGCCCGATGACAAAATCGTCCAGATGAGCTTTCAGCTCCTTGGGAGTCGGCAAAGCGGTCTGCTCTTCCGCGGGTTTGGCCTTGGCCGCTTCCTTGGCGACGTCGTTTAGCAAAAGATTGTAACAGGCCGCAACGCAGTCATTGCAAATGTGGACGTTTGCGCCCGAAATCATCTTGGCGGCACGTTCTGCGGGCTTGCCACAAAAACTGCAAGATATCTGGGTATGATTCCTTCCGTTTTTATACATCTGGGCAACCTTAAACTTTGGCGTTCGGAAGATTCTTGTGCGGCTTGAAAATTTCGTCGATAACGCCAAATTCCAACGCCTCTTCCGCCGTCAAGAAGAAGTCGCGCTCGGTTTTTTCGCGCACGTCTTCAATGGAACGCCCGGTATGTTCCGCAATGATTTTCGAAAGCATTTCCCGCGTCCGCACCAATTCCTTGGCATGCACCTGGATATCCGTCGATTGGCCGGTAACGGCGCCCGAAGGCTGGTGCAGCATAATTCTGGAATGCGGAAGGGCATAGCGTTTGCCCTTGGTTCCCGCAGCCAAAAGAATCGCCGCCATCGAAATGCTGTCGCCCACGCAAATCGTCGCCACGTTCGGACGAATGTGCTGCATAGTGTCGTAAATCGCAAGACCCGCCGAGACGTAGCCGCCGGGACTGTTGATGTACAAAGTAATGTCCTTCTCGGGATTTTCATATTCCAAGAAGATCATCTGCGCCATGACATTGTTTGCCACTTCATCGTTTATCGGCGTTCCCAAGAAAATGATTCTTTCCTTGAGAAGGCGCGAATAGATGTCGTAGGCGCGTTCACCGTGGCCAGTGTTTTCAATGATGGTAGGAATGACCATGACTTCCCCTAAAAAAGGTTACTTGGCTTCTTCTGCCGCAGCCGGTTTAATGCCGACGATAAGGTCGGAAGCCATTTCAATGCGAAGTTCTTCGCGCAGAGAATTGATTCGGCCGGACTGGCGGAGGTGGTCTTTCAAAGCCTTGGCTTCTACACCGTAGGAAGCTGCCATTTCCGCGATATGGGCATCGACAACCGCCTGCGTCGGTTTGAGTTTTTCCTTGCCCGCGATGAATTCCAAAATGAAGTGCTTCTTGATTTCGCGGACGGCTTCGGGTTCCAAAGACTTCAGCTGTTCTTCCGTCGGTTCCACATTTTCGTCCGCACCGGAACTGCGGCGGAGCGTGTACTTAATCAGATCGACGACTCGGGAATGGGCGACATCGAACGGATTCGCTTCGATCAACTTGTCGATGGCTTCGTTCACCGCTTTCGCCTTCGCCGACGCCTTCTTGCCGTTGAGAATGCTCTTCTGGAGATTGTCCTTCAATTCGGCTTCGTCTTTCACGCCGATCTGCTTAAAGAATTCTTCGTCCATTTTCGGAGCGTGGATTTCACGGACATCGGTCACTTCGACTTTAAAATCCGCCTTCTTGCCGCGATACTGTTCGTCCTTGTGGTCTGCCGGATAGACAAAGTGGATTTCCTTGACATCGCCCTTCTTGGATGCGGTCAGGCCTTCGTCAAATCCGGGGGAGGCTGATTCGCCGAGCAGCGAGCGGAATTCGCGATTTTCGGGAATCTCCTTGCTTTCGCCGTCAATCACAACTTCCAGATAGTTGCCGACGACCACGTCGCCCTTCTTGGCTTCACGGTCCACCGATTCGGCGGTGGAATACATCTGGAGCACCCGCTTCATTTCATCGTTCACTTCGTCTTCGGAAATGGCGACGTCCGGAACGGTAATTCCCAAATTGTCGTAGTCCTTCACTTCGATAACCGGATCGACTTCCACGACGGCGGTAAAGGAAATGTCCGCGGTCTTGTCGTCCTTGAAATTTTCCACTTTCACGCGAGAAACCGGAATGATATTCGCTTTCTTGAGTTCTTCGCTCAACGTGGCATTCATCACTTCTTCAACGACTTCGCTGCGAATCGCGTCGCCAAAACGAGCAACGATGATTTGACGGGGAACCGCTCCCGCGCGGAATCCTTTCAACTGGACTTCCTTGCGGTATTCCGTGACTTTTTTGTCGAACGGCTTTGTCAAAGCGTCCTGAGGAATCGTGATGTCAATGTTTCGCACCGTAGAGCTGATTTCTTTAATCGAAGCGGCCATGTTATCTCCATGAAAAAAACGTGAAAAAAGATGCGAGGGGTGGGACTTGAACCCACACACAAGAAGTACCAGATCCTAAGTCTGGCGCGTCTACCAATTCCGCCACTCTCGCGTATTCGGATGCCAAAGATAGAAAAAAGATGGAGAAAGCGTCTCAATGGGCGGCGCACAAAGCGCAGAAAAAGAGCGTCCTTGTAAAATCAGAGCTTTTAAAATTCCAAAACCCGGCGGAAAGAAGAGCCTCACAACAGGTTAGGCATCAGAGTTTCGACTCTCCCCGTATTTTTCCCTAACATCTATCCAACGAGGGATTTTCAATTCCACTCCGTAAAAATTGTCGTAGCTAGCAATAAATCTCTGCCGCCAAAGAGCGGCATCGTTGTGCGTCTTGGGATTTTGATAAACCGTTTCTTCCATAGCAGCGATAAAATCTTCCAAACATTTGAACATAGGGATGTTCCCCTTCTTGTCACTGTACCACACGCCTGGACGAATTTTTTGCACAACACCCTGCTTCACCTGTAAATTGAGAGCCCACTTATCCATACGCCGGGTAATTTCCCAAACTTTCTTCAGCCAAAGATCTTTGACAGTCACATTACCGAATTTGTCCAAATCATAGCCGAAAATCAGATAATCCACGTCGAGCATATACGGTCTGTCAATAATTTCCTCCTCGTACATTCGAAAGTCAGCAATATCAAACCCAGGACTGGCGGAACGATTAAAAGCCTTCACCTCCAACAGGTCTCGTTTTTTGTCGGACGGATTCAAAAAGAAATCGGGAGGCATCTGCGTATTTTCAGAAGGCGCATACTCAACTCCACGTTTGTCAAACCAACCTTGAAGCCACTCCTGGATGATGTTTCCGACGACATCTTTCTGCTTGACAACGATGTCCACATCGTCAAACGAAAATTTAATTTGTCCACGTTTTTCCAAGATCCGGTCTTCTTCTATCAATTTTTTATACACTTGTCCAGCAGAAAGCCTCATCCGCCCACCTCCGTTTCAAAGATATCCAAAACCCGATTTGCCACGCTCCTTATCACAGGAACGACAACAGTATTCCCCAAAAGATCATAACCGTTTTCCGTGGAAACGTTGAATTTATACGTATCTGGATAGCCAAACAGGCGCAGCCCCTCCCGCAGGGTCAACGGACGAATACCCGCGCCGTCCACCACAAAAAGATGCTGCATGTCCATAGCGACAAGGGTGGGGGCGATTCCATTTGGATCCAAGATTTTGCTGATTTCAAAGGACATCTTTCCCGCGACGATGTTGTACCCTTGAGGGAGATTTTTGTCTTGAATCCTCGTTAGTCCAACTTTCTTCTTAGGATGCTCCAACTTCAAATAGCCTTTTTTTGCCAAATCGGACAGCATCCCTCTCAAGTTCGGATGCCTATAAAAAGTCCTGATTTGCTTTTCCGTTAACGGCATCCCGTCCATCCAATCAATGCCGAACTCCTCCGCCCATTTCTTTTTTCGGCGTTCCTTGAGGATGGCATTCAAAAGTTCCTTTTGCTCTTCCGATACCGAACCTTTATATTCCAAATCCCAGCTGTGGATGTTGTCCTTTCCGCCCCGTTTGTCCTTGATGGATTTCCCAGGAAGCTCTTCTAACGAAAAATGGCTCAGGAGCAATTTGGCGAAGGGGCTTTCCCAAATGGGACGCCCTCTCTGCAATACGGCTTTCAGCGGTTTCCTCCGACATTCGAAGTTCTTCATATCCGGAGCTGCCTTCCTAGTCCCGACGATGTAGATTCTCTTCCGATCCTGCGGCACGCTGAAATCCTTCGCATTCAGCACGCGCCAAGAGACTTTATAACCCAATTCGTCCAAAGTTTTCAGAATTGTCGCCAAAGTCCTGCCGATTTTATCCGACCTGTTCACCTTGTCATGATTGACCAAACCTTCCACGTTTTCTAAGATGAAGCCGAACGGCTTTTTTTCCTTGAGAATTCGAGCAACTTCAAAAAAAAGAGTTCCCCGCGTATCTTCGAATCCGAGCCTTTTTCCTGCAGCAGAAAATGCCTGACACGGAAACCCGCCTAGTAAAAAGTCAAAATCTGGAATTTCCTTCGCCGGAATTTGCGTGATATCGCCAAGAATGGATTCTCCCGGATGGTTTTCCATCAAAACATCAACGGCGTAAGGCTTGATTTCCGAAGTGAGAACGCATTTTCCCACAAGCCCCTTGTCGGCCAAAGCGGATTCAAACCCCTTGCGGATGCCACCGATTCCAGCGAAAAGGTCGATAAAGGAAACCGTTCTTCTCCCGTTTATCTTTTTCATTTTGCAAATATACTAAAAACCTTGAATGCGAAGACTGACAAAGTTCCGAGTGCTGTATTTTTTAAGATTTTCCAAAATAATTTTTTAACAAAAATCTTTAGACATTCACCTTCAAAAACAATGCCGATTTTTCGACATTGTTTTTCAAAAAAGAAACGCAACCTCTTAAAATTTTTCATTAGCACGGAACTAAATTATTTCACAAAGTAAAAATTTTAAGATTCCAAAACCCGGCGAAATGAAGAGTTTCACGACGGGTCAGACTTCAAAGTTTCGACTGCTTGCGACGGATTTTCCCGCCGTCTTTCACACGGAAAAATCCCGTTCGTCCACTAAAAAATCATTACCGCAAAAGATACGCCTTCCCTTGGACTCGCAAGACCGCCGGGACGCGTTCCACGACGAAAGCTTCACCATTCCACGTTTCCCTCTGGAGCAAATTCCCGTTCAAGTCGAAAACCCGGTAAGGAGTTCCATTTGGGATTCCCTCGACAAAAAAGGTCCGCGGTGCAATTTGGCGAATCCGAGCCGGTGAAAAAACGCGCTGTTGCGGAACAGCCATAAACGAACCGTCACAAGTTCCCAAGGAACCGATTTTCGTCAACTTGAAGTTTCCTGTCGCCCCGGAATTCCCTAAGAAGAGAAGTTGCACAGCGCCGACATCCAGCAGGCATTCTTCTATCGTTTCAAACGGATTGAACATCGAGTCATACCACGAAAATTTTCCCCATGGGATATTCACGACGGAAAGCGAATCGGATGCAGCCACTGATACGAACAAGTCCAATGTCAATGGATTATCCCTGCGCAACCGAATTCCAACGTCCGATGTCGCGGAATATTCCAGACACAATCCGTTCCATGCGGAAACATCCACCCCTTGTTGATTCTCATCCCAAGTGTTGAACCCGATGCCGACGCTGCAGCTGTACTTTTGGCCATCGCTTACACATTGCTCTCCCAAGGCAAATTCGCCAAAGATGCTTCCGTAAGCCCGCGTGAGCGGCCCGAAGATATCTCCGTTAACATCTTCTTCAATGTCGGATGGCCAAATCCAAGTGGAAGTCCCCCCGTCAACGCCGTCGTCAAACGCATACCAATAACCGGAAGTTTCATCCGTCGAACCGGTGATGACGCGCCCCGAATCCACGATAGCATCCCAAAGAAAAGCGGAACTGACTTCGCGAGCAAACAAAACCGACGGGATAAGCAAAAAAAATCGGCGCAACAAGTTTCATTTTTCCTCCATGTTGAAGTAAGCGACGGTCGTTTCCATCTCCGGGGCAAAGGGAACGGCGTAAAGGGACGCGTATTGATGAACTGTGATTCCGTTCCCGACAAAGCGCCCGTAAATCTTTTTCTTCGCCTGGCCGAGGACGAGCCTTGCCTTGGGCGCGAAAATCGTTCCCGCCCAGTCCCCCTCAATGAACAATGGATTGTTCCCCTGCTCATCAAATGCCTCCACTTGAACTGGATTATGGGCGAGCAAAAAGCTCGTCAAAACACAAAGGAAAAAACAAAAGCGTTTCGTCATCCATAACTCCAACAAAAAATTACAATTCTATAACAGAATATAATTTTCACCATCAATCTAGGCAAGTCTTTTTTGCCGATTTGCGCATAAAAAACAAATTTTACTTACCAAACCGGACATGTCTCCACGAATATCTTCTTCGATGTCGGATGGCCAAATCCAAGTGGAAGTCCCCCCCCCCCCGTAAACACCGTCGTCAAACGCATACCAATAACCGGAAGTTTCATCCGTCGAGCCGGTGATGACGCGCCCCGTCGTATCGACTGCGGCATTCCAAAGGAATGCGGTATTGACTTCGCGAGCAAACAAAGCTGACGGAATAAGCAAAAAAATCAGCGCAACAAGTTTCATTTTTTCTCCATGTTGAAATAAGCGATTTATCAGTTCCCAGTTCTCAGTTCCAACTTCCTACTTTCAACTAATCACTAAAATCACTAACCCCAAATAACATCCCTTTGCAAATTTCAAACGAAAATTTCCACTATGGAGAAATTCCCCTAGCGGCAAAGAGTCTTTTTCACAAAACTTTTCTTTGGAATCAGAATGATTATCTTTGTTCCGTGTCAGGCGCATTTCGTACCATCCGAATCGGAGTTTTCATTTCCGCAGTAAACCTTCTCATCCAGGGGGTCGCTTTTCTTGTCGGCAATTTCACCGCAAGGAATTTGGGAAACGTCTCCTTCGCCTACTTCGGCATTCTCCAGAACGACTACACGATTTTCTGCTCCCTCGCCGATTTTGGGACGACGACCCTTTTGCTAGCCTTTTTTGGCAAGCGGATTACCCAGGGGAAAATGCTCCGGCACGCGTTCCAGCTCCGTTACGCCCTTAGCATCTTTTCCATGCTTTCGATGGCGCTCCTCGCCGTTCTTGTCCGCCGCAACCACCCCGCATTCCGGGGAGAGTTCGTCCTCGCATTCGGACTCCTTTTCCAGCACGCCTTTTTCGACTGGTATTTTATCTGCGGGAAATTTTGGAAGAAGCTGCTCGCCGCCAAAATTCTCCACACCATTTCCTATTCCGCGGTTATGGCGTTTGCGCTATTCTACTTAAAAGTGCAAAGCATCGAAGGGATCGCGCTTTCCATGGTTCTGGCCGCTCTCCCCGCCTGGGCATTTGGCGCGACAGCCGCTTTGCGCCCTGCGATTTTCCGGATTACGCACAGGAGTCTCCTATTCATCCGCCTGATGCTTTCCAAAGCTTTTCCGTTTGCGCTTTCGAGCCTCGCGAGTTTTCTCTACCTTCCTCTCGGGCTTTACGCCATGGACGTTTTCGCCCCGCGCGAAATGTTCGGAGCCTACAATTACGCGAACAAACTCGTCGTGCTCGCTTCGGGAATGATGGTGAATTTTATTTCGTCGTCGCTCGTCGCCAAGCATGAAACGAACGACTCAACGTTGCACATCAAAGACATCGCCGTGTTCACGTTTTTCATCGCGCTTTGCACGTCGCCCGCTTGGATTTGCCCCGAATTTTGCCTGAACTGGCTCTTTTTTGCGTCCCCGATGCACGGAGATTCTGCCGTTCTCCAATTTTCAGCGTATTGCTTTTCTGCGCTGGTCTTTTCGCTTGTCCTGCAAGCATTCCGGACATCTTTTGTCGCCACCATGCTCAAGGAAAAACGGCTGTGGAACTATGTCGCTTTTATCTTCATCGGCGGCATCCTCAACGCCTTTGCGGTTTTCGCTTTGCCAGCAATGGGAACATCTCCCCACCTGATTCCCGTTCTGACTTTAACCGGCGATTTGGCCCTGAGCGTTCTTCTCCTCGGGTATTTCCGGAAGCGGCGGCGCATTCGGTTGTAAGCAAATTTTTGAAATCATCCAAACCAGAACGGCCCAAGCCCAAAAGACGCCTTGCTTGTATCCCGCCAAAAAGAACCAGAAGCCGACAAAATAAATGAAGAACACGTAAAACATGACAAGGCCCGGCGTTTTTTTGCGCCTGACTTGAGCGAAAAGTTTTGACATGGCCATCCCGACCAAAAAAGGCAAAATAAAACATCCCGGAAGCCCAAAGTCCTTGTAAACTTCCCAAAGATAGCCCGTCGTATTATAGCCCGGAATTTTTTGAACGCTTTCATTAAAAGGCCCATCCCAACCTAAACTGGCTTTGAGCGAACCCGGCGCGCGAAAATATTCAAACATCCCCGAAAAAAAATCGAGACCATAAGTAAAAGGGTGAATCTCTCGATCCGGAGGCGAATTCAACGCGTAATCCAAATTCCAATAGTTGTTCGCCACATACTTGTAAGGCATCGTCATCGCCGCGTCCAACGTCATCGATTGAAACGCACTTCCCCCATACTGCGCCCGCGCCGAAGCGACAAAAACAAAGCCGACGATTCCCAAAGCCAGCAGTGCCGCAATCAGCAGCACGGAAATTCGCTTGCACAAAAAATTGAAAAGAATGACAAAAAAACCGACGCACATGAAAAAAGAAGTGCGGCTCGGGTAAGCGCAGACGCTAAATACCGAAACAATCAGCGCCATCGGCAGCGACACCCAACGAATCCAGCGCACCGGATTGACGGATTTGAAAGACGCCACCCCGAACAGCAAAACCACCAGCGGCGCACTGGAAAAGAAATTTGAAAAAAAACCGTAATCCACTTTGCGCGAAGCCCAATATCCCGCATTCCCCGTAAAGAGAATCAAATTGCCCGCCTTATGGATGATTTCCGCAACCCCGACCAGATAAAGAAGCAGCACCGCGCAGGAAAGGACAAAATGCCACTTCCAATTATACGAAAAGCGCGATGCCTCGAAACCCATCCTAGATTCCGCATTCCATGGCAGTCGCCATTGGTAAAGCAGGCAGCCAGCGACAAACGAAAGCATTGCCCCGCCCCAGACAAACCACGTTTTCGCATGGAACGGCGTCATCGCATGATCCAGGCGCAAATAGGCAATCGCCAGAGTCAGGCATTGAAAAAAAATGTAAATCGTCGCCGGGGAAAAAAAATCCAATTTTTTCTTCCACACATAAAACAACAGCCCCACCACAACAAGGAAAAGGGCCGTCGTTTCGGGATATTCGCAAACCAGTGCGAACATCAGGCTTTAGATTTCCTTTTGAAAAACGCCAAAAACGTCGCCCACTCCTTGTCCAAGACCGAGCCGCTGCCTTTCTGTTCCCGCAGCAATTCCAAAAAATTGCAGAATATGGTCGCCAGCAAAAAAGTGACCATTACCGTAAACATCAAAGAAATTCCCCGGAGCGGCGAAACCTTCTTGTCGTTCGGCCACGGCGATTCCAAGACATGCAAGTTCGTGAGCTTTTTCGCCTCCTCGAGCTGCATCTGTTCACTCTGCTGACGGAGCAATTTATACATCGCAGCCTGAACTTTAATTTCCTCTTGCTTGCGCATGTATTCCGCGCCCAGCTTCGGAGTCTTCTGCAAGGCAACCAGTCCGGTTGCATGCTGTTTTCCATCTAACGTCTGGTTCAGGGCGTTATTCACGGAATTGTAGCGCTTCGTCAATTCGTCGTAGCGCTTGGAATTTTCGCTGCGCAATTGCCGTTCATAATTCATTTCCATAGCGACCGCCTGCCGTTCCGTCTGCAAGGCGCTCAGGTATTTGATGGTCGCTTCCATCTGGATTTCCGGTTCGTAAAAATCATTCTTCGTCTGAAAGTCCGCAAAATCCGCCATCAAAGAATCCAGAGTCTGCAAGCAAAGCTGAATGCGCTTGTCAAAATATTCGCGGGCCTGCCGAGCCTGCTGCGTTTTAAAAGCGTTGAACATCGAATCCGCTTTTTGCAGCATAAAGGTCGCCATGTCCGACGCCATCTGGTAATCCTCGTCTTCAATGGAGATTTCCAGCATGTTTTCGTCCGTCAAAGACAGCTTGAAATTTTTCCGAAACTGCTTCAGTAAGTCCGCGCGGAACTTGCCGTCAAATTCGTAGTGGGCCGCCAGATCAAACCGATCGATGACCATGTCGTGCAATTCTTTGGAATTGAAAATCGTCCAAATCGCGTCCGCATCCACGGAACTAAAGGAAAGCCCCAGCATCGAAGCGTAGTTGGAAAATTCTCCACCGAGCATCCCGCTTAAAGCGTTCATTCCCGAAGACTCCGGAGGAGGCGTCACCACGGCCTTTGCGGCATAGGTCGGCTTGATCACCCACATCACCAGAACAAAAACGGCAAGCGTCGGCAAAATCACCAAGATGCAGCACAATTTGAAATGCTTCAAATCATTGTTGAAAATGCGCAATAAAGTTTCAATCAGTCCAGGAGTTTCTGAATGCTTCATATTATTTGTAATTGACGTAAATGATGAACGCCGAAGAAACGACGGTCAAAAGAGAAGCCACGAACAATGTAAAATCTTTAAACCGCTCGTAAGTGCTCTTTGGAATTTCAATGTAGTCGCCCGGCAAAATCGGATCCCGCGTCGCATTGACATAAATCGTTTCCCTGTCGCCGCGAATGACCTTCACCTGGTCAAAAGAACCCGTCGTCGTCAAAACTCCCGCCGCGGAAATATAATCCAGAGCGTGCCAGGAAGGATCGTATTGCTGCCGACCGACTCCGGCAACCGCGCCGCCGACATAAACCAAAAGCGGCTTCGTCGTATATTCGATTTCCACGCCGACGGAGGGAACGTATTTGTCGGCCTCGTTGATGGGAATCTGTTCCGTAGAATTGTCCTTTTTACGAATCGTCACCGACTGGTAGCCCAAATTGTGGATGCGGTTTCCGCCTGCGCTCAAAAAATAATCCGCCACGGTTTTTCCTTCTACATAAGGCAACGCCGAACGGTAATTCGGCAAAATCAGCGTGACACTGTTTTTCATGTCTGCAAAAGGCACAAAAATCTGGTCGCCCGGTTCCAAGACGATATCGCTGGAAAAATCGCCTTCGTTAAAAATTTTGAAACTGTTCACGTGGGTGGTGTCGCCGCCCCGAATCACCCAGACATCGTCGTCTCGCCCCTGCGGCAGAATATCGCCGACCAGTTTCAGAAGCCGAGTCAAGCGGGTCTGCGGTTCCACAAAGACCTGCCCCACCTGCGGCACGGCACCCATGACATTCACAATCATCTTTTTCATTTGCGCCAACTGCACAAAGCAATATTTCGGATTGTAGCGGTCGGCGACCATTTTTAGGATATCTTCTCGGGCTTGGGCAAGGGTTTTCCCGGCGACATTCACACTCCCGCATTCTTCAATCACAATGCTGCCATCCGGATAAACTTTCGCCGAAAGGTAGGTGTTTTCCAACATAATGTCGAGGTAATCTCCTGGTCCCAAAATGTAATTGGAGTCAATAACGCCTTCGCTGTAGCTGGGCTGCATCGTCACCGAATTGCGCTGCAAAGCGGACGAAGGCTGCTGCAAAGAAGAAAAAGACGGATATGCGCCCCCCCCGTTTTCAGCAGCGAATAAAATCGCCGGGAAACAAACAAACCACAGCCAGAACGCCAACATTTTTTTCAAGCACATACTCGTATTCAAACAAAAATTCCTTACAAAGCGATGAGTTGACATAAAATAGAAAATCGCCGTTTGATAAAATCGAAAAGTGCCGAAATCCGAGCGATTTTAAGAAGTTTAGAAATGTTTACGCTTTTGCCCTGATGAAGAGCTTTTCGTTACAGCAGAAATGTGATTTTAGACGGGCCCATGGAGTCTTCTTGCAAAACAAAAACCTTATCGCCACTTCAGAAACTCTGAACTATATTGCCTTTTGTAGCTCAAAATCCAAGCCGCCTAAAGGAAGCGGAGCGTCCAAGGCCCATGGGGCAGGCGAGCATCTCGCAGTCTGCGAGAAAATTTCACCTGGTGAAAAGAAATCCGCCCGGTGAAAAAATTAATTTCTGGGTATTTGGTGGAGAATTGTCCATACCCCCTAAAAACAGGAAACAGCTTCCTCATCTCAACCCTGTCTGTTTACAAGCAAAACAAAAAGCCAGAGTCAACATGTCCGTACAATTTTTTGAAGATTTTTTTTGGGGGGGCCTCCCCCTCGCTCGCACGATGTTGCTCGCTACCCCTTCGCCTAGGGGTTCCACCCCTAAAACCCCTAATTCCGGGGCCATTCTCAGTCATGCCCTTTGGACAAGAATCCCGTCCTTTTTTACTATTATTCTTTTTGACATAGCCCCGTATCGATTGATGCGGAGCGCCCGTTTTATTGAGTATTTGCTCTAGTCTCATAGTTGAAATCTGGTAAATTGAAACATTGCACGAGAATAGGGCAGGCTACTCACGTCCCAATTGGGGCGTGGGTTGTTTGTTCTTATCCGTGCAATAGGCTTTACCAGAGCCTCAACTATAGATAAGAAGCATTCAACTCCACGCCTTTTTTAGTGGACTGGATGCAGCGCAGGGCGGAACTCGCAACGATAAGGAACCGCCCGATGATACGCGACATCATACAAAAGAACGAGAAGGTGAACCCAAACAACGATCTTCTCAAAAAATTGAAAGCGCTGATTCCGAACGCCTTCGGAAAAGAGGGAACGGTAGATGCCGACACGATACGCTATTGGGCGGAACTTGCCGTGGGTGACAAACACCTGGTGGTCGAAGAACGCGAGACTTTCAACTTTCTAGGCAAGGATTACGCCCGGCTCCTTTACGCACTCGACACCGAGACGGTGATCGTCCCCGACGAAGAAAACAACCAGAAGAACGAAAACAAGGACAGCGAAAACCTTTACCTTTCGGGCGACAACTTGGAAGTCCTCAAGCACTTGCGCCGCTCCTACGAAGGACAGATAAAGTGCATTTACATCGACCCGCCCTACAACACCGGCTCCGACGACTTTGTCTATAACGACAGCTTCGATTTTAACGAAAAGGATTTGCAGGAAAAGTTGGGCATCGATGAGCCTGAGCGCGCACAAAAAATTTTGAAGATGAAAAAGCGGGGTTCCCGTTCCCATGCGGCATGGCTGACTTTCATGTATCCGCGCCTGAAACTCGCCCGCGATTTACTCAGGGACGATGGCGTGATTTTCATCAGCATCGACGATAACGAACAGGCGAATTTGAAAATCCTGTGCGATGAGATTTTCGGGGAGGAGAATTTTTGTGGTCAGTTGATTATTCAAACAGCAACGGATAACAATCCAAGACAAATTTGTACAGAACACGAATATATGTTGTGTTTTGCAAGAAATAAAGATTTGGTGAAAAATTGGATATTAAAAAGTGAAGCGGCAAAGAAAATTAAGGAACAGTATGAAAAGATAAAAGAGCGTGAAACTGATTTAGAAAAAATACAGGAAAAGTTGAGAAAATGGATAAAGGACAATAAACTTGATTTGGGATTAAAATCCGTTGCACACTACAATAATGTTGATGAAAATGGTGTATACAGCAGTTCGACTAATTCTTCTAACCCTCATCCGGGTGGATATATGTTTGATATTCCTCACCCAGTCACTGGAAGAAATTGCCCAATACCAGCTAATGGGTGGCGTTGGCCGGAAACAACTTTTTGGAATTGTGCAAATGCTGGGCAAGTAGAATGGGGCAAAGATCATAGCACTCAACCTCACATAAAGCAACGAATTGAAACGGCAACAGATGCTCTTAAATCCATCATTTATGAAGACAATAGAGCTTCGACTAAAATGGTAGCAGATTTATTTGATGGGAAGAAGGTGTTCGATAATCCAAAACCATTAAATGTGATTGCACGAATTTTGAATTTTTCAACGGAGAAAAATGACGCCATTATGGATTTTTTCTCTGGAAGTGGAACAACAGCTCATTCAATTTTACAATTAAACGCTTCAGAAAATGGAGGAAGAAGGAAGTTTATTGCAGTGCAACTTCCTGAAAATTTGGATGCCGTAACAAAACCCAGCGAAACAACGAAGAATGCCATCAAGTTCCTCGATTCCATCAACAAACCCCACACCCTTGATCAAATCGGCATGGAGCGTATCCGCCGTGCCGCAGCAAAAATCAAGAGCGAGCACCCCGATGCAAAAGGCGACTTCGGTTTCAAGCATTACAGCATCGAAAAGCCCAAGGCAAAAACTTTGGACGCGCTGGAAAAATTCGTGCCCAACCCGAACTTCGGGGCAGACAACATTCTCAAGGTTTTCGGAAGCAAAACCGTTCTCGCCACATGGATGGTCGATGACGGTCATACTTTCAACGCCTCGGTAGAGACAATCGATCTTGGCGGTTACAATGCGTATAAAGTAAAAGATTACCTCTACCTGATTGACAAGGATATCGGATCCAAGCACATGAAAGCCCTGTTCAAGAAGTACGACGAAGACAAGGAATTCAAGCCCAAGCACATCGCGGTGTTCGGCTACAGTTTCGGCATCACGGCTCTCGAAACGCTGAAAGGCAACATCAAGAGTGTCGAAGGTATCGACATCAACCTTGAAATCCGTTACTAATGGGGGCCGCCATGGAATTGCAATTCGAAAAAGATTTGCCCCACCAGCGGGCAGCCATTGCTAGCATCCTGAAAGTGACGGAAACGCTGCGTGCGGAAAAATCCCTGAATTACGCAGCCAATAGAAATCTTTATCCGAACGACGAAAAAATCAAGCAGGCATTGTCCGCATTGCAAACGAATTTCTCTGCGGACATGAAGAGTTTCGTTTCGGCAAAGGAACCCTTCGGGATTGCCGAAAAATCTTGCCTTTACATCGATGTCAAAATGGAAACAGGAACGGGCAAGACGTACGTCTATACCGAAACCATTCACGAATTGCATCGACAGCTGGGTGTCTCAAAATTTATAGTTGTGGTACCTGGCAAATCCATCAAGGCGGGCGCATCCAGTTTTTTAAACGATTCCGATGTCAAGAAACATTTTGAAAATACCTGCGATTACAAGTCGGAAATCCGTTTGTTTGAAGGAACGGAACAAAAATCCAAGAACAAGAAAAAGAATTTCCCTTCGGCGGTTTCGAATTTCTACCAAAACCCGGGCGATTCCGATAAATATATTTCCGTCCTCTTGCTGAATAGCCAATTGCTTACCAATTCGAACTATGCGAAGGACGATTTTGATTACGGCATTGACAACTTCTATTGCCCTCTCGATGCGCTAAAGGCGACTCGCCCTGTGGTCATTATTGACGAACCGCACCGCTTTGCCTCCGAAAACAAGGCGATGGCTGCAATCATGAACAAACTTTGCCCGCAAATCCTTATTCGTTTCGGGGCGACTTATCCCGAAAAGAGCGAAGGTCGCGGCAAGAACAAGAAAACCGTCAAGGATTATAAGAATCTTGTCTATAATTTGGATGCATACGAGTCGTTTCACCAGAACTTGATTAAGGGGATTGCCAAGGAACACATTGAGCCGTTAAAAGATGCCGAAAATGTCAAGATAAAAGTGATCGAAATTGATTCAAAGAATGAAGAGGTGAAATTTGGTTGGGCCAATGCTCTTGGAAAAACGCATCAAAAGGCCTTGGCGATGAACATGCCGCTTTCTAATATCCATGAAAATTTCGGAAATCTTACCGTCGAAGATTTTGAAAAGGGTTCGGTGCGGTTAAGTAATGGAGTTTCGCTGAAAGAAGGCGACAGCCTCACGCCCGACATGTATGCGACCGCATACCAAGAAGCGATGCTCACGATGGCAATACGGCGCCATTTGGAAACGGAGCAGGAAAATTTCAAGCGTGAAGATAGAATCAAGACACTTGCGCTATTCTTTATTGACGATATTTCGGCTTACCGTCACGATTGGGATGAAAAATCCGAATACCTGCGAATCTCTTTTGAGAAAATACTGAAACGAGAAATCAAGCAGAAAATAGAGTCGTTGCAAGATGGCGATGATTACAGGGCGTATCTCGAAAAATCGTTGAAAGAGATTTCCAAAACCCACGGCGGCTATTTCGCCAAAGACAATGCCAGTTCAGATGAGGCCGTTGCCCAGGAAGTGACGGAAATTTTGCACGACAAGAAATCGCTACTTTCCTTTGATAATCCGCGCCGCTTTATATTTTCCAAATGGACGCTTAAGGAAGGTTGGGACAACCCCAATGTTTTTACCATCGCAAAACTCCGCAGCAGCGGCAGCGAAATCAGCAAGTTGCAGGAAGTCGGTCGCGGTTTGAGGCTTCCCGTGAACGAATACGGAAAACGTGTGACCGGCGAAAACTTTATACTCAATTACATCGTCGATTACTCCGAAAAGGAATTTGCTCAAAAACTTGTGGATGAAATCAATGGTGAACGCGCAGAACAGTTGTATCTGACAGACGAGCTGATTGAAACTTTCGCCAAGAAATGCGGCTTAGAGGCCGAAGAACTGGTTGCCGAATTGCTTGGAAAAAAGTTTATCAAAATGCGCAAGGGCGAAATGCCCGGCTATCCGATTGTACCGGAAAATGCGGAAGCCTTCGAAGCGGAATATCCTGAACTTTATCGCAGAAGCGATGCAGAACGCCGCATTATCGACCGCAACAAGAAACAGAAAGGCGAGCGTATCGGTATTCGTAGCGAAAAGTATGCGGAGTTGAAGAAACTCTGGCTCAAGATGAACGAGCACTATCTCTTGACTTTTGATGAAAGCCTGAATGCGGAACTGGAACAGGCTTTGCCGGGTTTGATTGAACAGTCGCTTTTTCAAAAGACGATTTCAAAAAGTATTCGCGATGTCGTTTCATTTGAAAATGGCGTAGCGAGTGTGCAGGACGCCTGTGGCGACAATTACGAAGTGGAACGCCCGATTGCTTACGGAAAATTCCTGCAACGCGTCCAGTCCAAGGAATCCGTGCCCGTAACGCTGATGCACAAGGCCCTGTGCGATTTTGCGAACAAGGGCGGGAAGGTGATGTTCAACGAACGTACGCTTCTTAACGTATGCCAGAAAATTCACAACTGGAAAATCGAACATTTGAAGGGACGGTTCTGCTACCAGAAAGTGAGCCGCACCCGAATTAAAAAGACTTGGCTCAACGACGAAAAAGGAAATGCGGAAAAGTTCATATCGCAGGGACTCGTGGGCAAATTCGGGGACGCAAGTAAAGTGCCTGATAAGTATCTTTATAACAGCATTGCTTACGATTCTCCGCTAGAAAAATCCGACATTCTGAACGGCATTGAAGGCGTTGAAGTTTATGGAAAAATTCCAAAGAGCACCATTCGCATCCCGACAATTCTCGGCGAAACCTACAGCCCGGATTTTATGTACATCATTCGCCGAAAGGGCAAGAATGAACTGAATCTGATTGTGGAATGCAAGGATGTCGAAGACGCCGACAAGGATTTGCGAGGTAGCGAAAAACTGAAAATAGAATCCGCCAAGATGTTTTTCAAGAATATGGAATCCGAGGGAGTCAAAGTCCGCTTCGAAAAGCAACTCTCGGGCAAGAATCTCGAAGAAATCATCAG
>NZ_FUWU01000019.1 GCF_900167415.1 Fibrobacter intestinalis
AACTTCGTGAAGGAGCGCGGCGAGCTGTCCGGTCCCGAATCCCGGGAGGACCTGTGGCTCTACCTCCTCACCCACGCCGGCGAAAGGGGAAACGTCCGGGACTTCGGCGACCCCCTGGCCAGCGGCGCACTGGAACGCATCCGCGTGGGTTCGGCGCAGGACGAACTGTTGAAGGAGCAGGCGAAGGAAATGGTGACTCAGGACGAAATCGATGTGCGCATCGCCGACGGCGTTCTGCGGGGACGCAGGCTGGGGCGCGAGGAAGGACGCGCTGAAGGCCATGCTGCGGGACTTGCGGAAGGGGTTGGCCTAGGCCGTGCAGAAGGTCATGCTGAAGGCTCCCTGTCTGCAAAACGGGAAATCGCCACGGCGATGCTGCGGGAAAAGTTGCTGACCGAAGCCGAGATTGCCAGGTATTCCGGCCTATCCCTTGCGGAAATCGAAAGTCTTAAGAGAACGCTCTAGCTTCGGACCGCGGACTCTGAAGGTAGCCGGGCGAAATTTTCGGGTCTTATGTACAAAATTCCTCTCGAGTTGCTTGGTTCGGGATTAGTGTTCTGCGGCTGAGTCTTGGATGGTGAGCTTGCCGAACCCTGGTTGGCGTCCTTCAATAAACTCAGGGACCGTTGGTCGAACTAACCACTTCGTCAAAATTATTTTCCGACGAGAGCGGTCGCTTTGTTTTCGAATAAAGCTTTGACTTTGACAATGCCGTAGTGCGTTTAGATTGCGTTTTCTCTTTACGCTTCGAAAATATCCCGCAGATACGCGAGAGCTCCATTGGCGACCGGCATCAAGTAGGCGCGCTGCTGCGTTTCGGAAATCGTCACCAGAAGTTGGCGGGCAAGCCTCGTGTTAAAGTCCCTGTCGAAACTGAAATTCGGCGGGAAAACGACTTTATTCACGCGTTCCCAGTAATTCTGGCTGCGTTCCGTATAGACGGGCGCAATGCCGAACCAGATTTCGGCATCCGGCAATTGTTCCAGCCAGAGTTCCAGCATGCCAACGGAAAAAAACGGCTGCGTAAAAAATCCGTCGCTTCCCGCATCCCGCTTGGCTCGGGCGTAGTCGAGTTCTTCGCGGAACGAAGAGCGGTAGGGGTCCAGCCCCGTATAGATTTTGAGCTGGGGAAATTCCCGTTTGACCGCTTGAATCGCCTGAAGCGTGGTGAGTCCGGAAGGGACGAAATCCGGGGATTCTTTGGGCGGATCGCCGCCGATAAGCAGAACTTGGGATAGTCCCGCTTCCACTAGGACGGCAATTTTTTGCAGCAGATCTTTTTCGCTTCTATCGATGAGCCGAAAATGCGGAGTCGTCACCAGGCCAGATTCCAGAAGGCGCTTCGAAGGTTCAAACGATTTGATGGGCAGGCGTCGGATTTCAGGAATGTTGATGGACGTTACGAACGGAAACGAGGAAAGGGACTCTCTGGCTTCGGCAAGGACGCCGTCGAGCGTGCGCGGAACCAATTCTAAAGCGATGTTTTTGGGTTTTCTGAAGCTCATGCGAATAATATAGCAAGATTTTTTGTTAAAGCGATGCGTAAATGCGAATTTTTGCATAAATATAGATTGATTAAGAAAGGAAAAGTTTATCGTTCGATTCTCGGAAAGATGGAAGTTGGGGCTTCAAATCTTCGTTTTTCCAAGCTTTTCAAAGTCTAGCGGCGAGAACAGAAAAAATCCTTTAAAGATATGCTCCCTGATTTCCGCGTAGAAACATGACGTTGAAGAGAAAACTTGCGAATTTTACCGCATCCTCAACGCCGCAGTAAACAGCAAGCATCGCCCTTTTGCTCAAAAACAGCCCTTCCCCAAGCTGCGGAGAAGATTCAGCGGCCATCGATTGTAAAAGCCGCAAGGCGTGTACAGCTTGAGCGCCAGCCGCCGACCGGAACTATCCACTTCGCGGGCACGGAAATGAACCAGTTCACGAGCGTTTTACCCTGCTCCTCCTTTCGAGTCCGCCAATGTGTTTCAAACAGCGTTCCATGAAGTACCGGTAGAACTTCTTCGCTATTGTTTGTCATGACAAGGAATGCGGTGTTTTCGTAAAGATGCGAGAAGGGCATGTGCGTCCAGCCGAAGTCGTTCGTGACAATGGCGCGATAGATGTGTTCGCCGTTGAAAAGGTCGTCGTTTCACCGCGTGCGCTGCATTACGAGGTGCAGCGTCTTGACAACCCGTTCTTGGAAAATGCGTTGAAGATGTCTGCGAGGTCGTCGAATGCCGTGAAATGGTCGTTCTTTGTTTCTATATTGACCATTGTCGTTTTGATTTTAAGTTGATTTTTTTGTGCAATCGCCGATTTAGATGGAAAACGCCCCCTCCGAAACGCTTTATTTTACTGGACTCGAACTGATTTTCGACAATGCGGAAACTAGAGCGACGGCAATTTTATATATTGTTGCATCCGAGGAAATTTTTTCATGCTGCGTTTTTTTATCCTTGTCGTTTTTGCTCTTTTGGAAGTCGCTGCGGCTCCGGCGATCACGGTTTCCGTTACGCTGGCTCCGTATGCAAAAATGGTGCGAAAAATTGCCGGGGATCGCGTGGATGTCGTTACCCTCGTCCCCGCCAATGCGAATCCGCACTCTTTTGAACCCAAACCGGACGCGCTAAAAAAGTTCGCTTCCGCTTCGATTTATTTTTCGGATGGCTCCGGTTTGGACGAAGCCTGGCGTCCGCGTTTTTTAAGCGTGAATTCCAAAGTCCGGGTGGCGAACCTTTCCGAAGGGATTTCTTTTATTTCGGAACCTGAAGAACACGGGCATCGGCACGGGGATGATCATGAACTCGATCCGCATTTATGGAATTCGCCACGGCAAGTGATTTTGGTTGCGTCCAATATCTGCAAGGTCCTTTCGGAAGCGGATGCGGCGTCGGCGGAATTTTACCGGACTAATCTGGAAAATTTTTCTCGCGAACTTTCGGCTCTGGACGTCCGCTTTACGGAAGCGGTGCGTAGTCTGCCGGAGGAACGTCGGACGTTTATCGTTTTTCATCCTTCTTATGGATATTTGGCGCGGGATTACGGATTGAAACAAATTGCCGTGGAAATGGACGGCAAAGAACCGAAACCGCAGGATTTGCAGCGCCTGATCCAGACGGCAAAGGCGAACCGTGCAAAAATCGTTTTTGTGCAGCCGCAATTCAGCCGCCGGGCCGCAGAATCCTTGTCGCGGGAAATCGGGGCGAAAATCGTATCGATAGATCCGCTGGCCTACGATTTTAACGAAAATCTGCTTTTGTTTTTGAAAACGCTTGCGGGAGATGGAAAATGAATCTTTTCCCGGCGATAGAAATTCGGGACGTGAGCTTTTCTTATGGCAAAACGCCGGTTCTTTCCCATGTGAACATGAGCGTTCGTGCCGGCGATTTTCTCGCGATTATCGGTCCGAACGGCGGCGGCAAAAGTACATTGATGAAATTGATTGTCGGGCTTTTGAATCCGTCGGCGGGAAGTGTCCGGCTTTTCGGAGAAAAGGTTCCGACAAAAAAGATCTCGGTCGGCTATGTCCCGCAAAATACGAACGGCAATCTGGAGTTCCCAATAACGGTCGAGGAAACGGTGGCGACGGGGCTTCTCCGTTACAAGTCCCATTCGGACCAGGTGAGACAGGCTCTGGAAACCGTCAAAATGGAGTCTTTTGCTGAAAGGCGGCTGGGGGAGCTTTCCGGCGGGGAACGTCAGCGGGTGCTGATTGCGCGGGCCCTTGCGTCCAATCCGCAGATTCTTTTTTTGGATGAACCTTCCAGCAATATCGACGCCAAGGGCCAAGAGGATTTATACGGGCTGCTGGCACAACTGAATCAAAGGATGACGATTATCATTGTCAGTCACGATTTGATGGTGCTATCCAGCCATGTCAAGAGCGTCGCCTGCGTGAACCGGGACGTGCATTTTCATTCCGGATCGCAGATAACGCCGGAGATGGTGCAGGGAATGTATGGCTGTGAAGTCGATTTGATAGCGCATGGAGTGCCGCATCGGGTTTTGGGTTCGCACGACCATCTTCACGGTGGCTGCGCGTAAAAATCCGGGCGTTTTGATTCAGAAGTGTGCCCGTAAAATGGACAGCATAAACGGTTCGGCCTCCCATTTTGCTTTTGCTGTCCGGAATTTTTGAAATTTATTAAATTATACAGGTCAAATTTATCCAATAGGAATACGAATGGAAACTGCTGCACAACTTTGGAAAAAAATCCAATCTCCCGATTTTAAATCGGCTAACGACATGAATCTGGTAGAAAGCGTGAAAAAAATCGCGCTTGCCAGTGAAACGCCTTGCACGGTCAGTTTTGGGACTTCCGGCTTTCGCGGAGAAATCGGAACGGAATTTACCCTGCGCACGGTGGAAGTGATCGCTTCGGCGATTATCCGCATGTATCGGGAAGCGGATGCGGATTTGCTTGCTGCTCTCGGCGTTTCCGGCTTTGAAGAATTGCAGGAACGCGGCATCGTTTTGGGACACGACAACCGTCTTCTCGGCGACGAATTTTGCATGGCGGTAGCGCAGGTCTTTGCCAAAGCGGGCGTCAAGAAAATTTATTACGGCGGCGAAATGGCCACCCCGGAATTTTCGGCGGCGATAGAAATGCTCAAGGCGGCTTGCTCTATCAATATGACCCCGAGCCACAACCCGTCGAATTACGCGGGCATCAAATTCAATCCGGTGGACGGCGGCCCCGCAGGCCCCGAAATCACGAGCGTTATCACTCGGCTTTCCAATGAAATGATGAAGGATTTCCAGCGGGAAGACTTGGAATCCGTCGAAGTCAAGAAAATCGACTCCGTGGCGATTTACAACGAATTCTTGCACAAGCAGGGGACAATCCAGTTTGCTCGAATCCAGAAGCTTTTGGACGAAGGTCGCTTGACTCTGGTCTGCGATCATGTGCACGGCGCTACCCGTGGGCGTCCGAATGCCATTCTCGGCAATCCGCAATGCCTGCTTTGTCTGCGCACCGAGGATGATCCGCTTTTTGGTGGCATCGCACCGGAACCGAGTTCCAAAAATTTGGAAGGCGTCAAGCGTATTTTGGATCAGAGCAAGAGCTGGTATCGGCTGGGTTGCATTTTTGATCCGGATGGCGACCGCGTGCGTTTCTACGACGGTTCCCGTGAAATTGACATGAACCGTTTTGGCGCGATTGCATTCCACTATATGGTGACGTGGCGCAAGGAAAAGGGCGTTGTCGCCAAGTCCGTGGCGACTTCCAATTTTGTGAATGTCATCGCGAACAAGTTGGGCGTTCCCGTGATGGAAACTCCCGTGGGATTCAAAAATTTCCGTCCCTGGCTTTCTCGCTCGGCGAATCCGAAAGGACTTATCGCATTCGAAGAATCGGATGGCATCTCGGGATTGAACAACACCCTTGAAAAGGATGCGCAGTTCGGCCTTTTGCTCGCCCTTGAAATCATGGCGACGACGGGCAAAAACCTCGGGGAATACCTGGACGATTTGTATAAGGAGTTCGGTAAATTCTATCCGAGCCGTGCCGGTTTTGAAGTGGACAAATCGCTAGTCGGCGCTCCGCTTGCTGCACAGGTAATGGCTGTTGCGGATAAGGCCAAGGCTGGGGCCCAGGTCAAGGTAGGTGACAAAGAAAAGACGGTGCGCGAACTCTTGACCGTGGATGGCGTCAAAATCATCTTCGAGGACGATTCCTGGATGCTCATTCGCCCGTCTGGAACGGAACCGAAAGTTCGTATTTATACGGAATGCCGAGAGGAAACGGAAAAGGACGCCATGTTCGAAGCCGCAAAATCTTTGTTCTTTAACAAATAAGGGATATGGGCGCTATCGGAAAAGAGGGATGAAGTTCTTGATTTTCGGATGGTGCTTGAATTTCAAGATTGAGGAGTTGAAAATGCTGAGAAAACTATCGATGTTTCTTGTGCTTTGCGTGACGGCATTGTCCTTTGCGCAAATAAAACCGTCATTCCAGGCCTTTAATGCCGATTACTTGGTTCTGGACGAAGCGGTGAACGGCTATCACCAGTTTAAAATCCGCGTCGACTATGCGCCATGGGCTTTTGTCGCCGAAGGAAAGGTAAAAGCTCCGCAAGGAGACGTCGATTTGCTTTTCAACAGCATGGACAACGACCAGTTGTATATTGAAGTCGCTTATGCGGAGGCTCCCGTGGGGGCGTCCGACGGTTTGGAATACCAGGCGGGAATTTACGACGTGATGATTTTCTATTCCGACGGCACGGACGAATTCGACACGAAAATCAAGGATTTGAAAGTTTCGCTTTTGCCGCCTATTGCCGGGGATTCCTGGGCGACGGGTTCTTTGGCGGATGCGCAAGGCCGTCGTGGTGCTCCGGGCAGCGTTTTTAAGGATCCCGCTAATTCTGATGCAATTTTCAAGGCTTCAGCCCGCCCCCTTTCTAAGGCTCAGGCTCAGGCCGCTCGCAAGGCGGCCCTTGAAAAGAAAAAGAATGCCGCCAAAGCGCGCCGGGATTCCATTGCTGCCGCAGAAGCTGAAGCGGCACGAGCTGCTGAAGCTGCAGCCGCCGCGAAAGCCGTCAAAAAGAAGCAAGCGCAGCAAACCCCGCCGGTCGTCGAAGCTGCAGAAGATTCCGTGCCGACAAAGACTGTCAAGCGTAGGATTATCCGGAAAAAGGTCAAGAAGGTCAAAGCGGAACCTGTGGAAGAGTCCGAAGAGGAACTTTCTCCGCGGGAACGCAAGCGCCAGGCGATGCAGGCCCAGCAAAGCGCTCCGAAAGCGACGGCAACGCCAGCTTCCACTTCGTCGGATCCTTGCGACCAGCCGGGAATGACGCCCCTTCAAAAGAAGCGTTGCCGGGTGAACAATAAATAATTCGACGGAAAATGGATAACGGCGGTTCTTTCGAGAATCGCTGTTTTTTTGTGGAGTGGCTTTTTGCGCTGCAACGACGCAGGAAATGTACTTTCAAAAAGAGCTAAATTTAATCCGTGAAAGTATTGTATCGAAGCGTCCGGGTTCTGGGTTCTTTGCCGGTGGGAATCTTTTTATTGGCCTCCCTTTTTGTCCTGTCGTTCTGGGGAATTCTTTTTGATGCGCAGATGGGTGTGGATTTGGGGACGGAACGCTTTTTCAATAGCTGGATTTTTTTTGCCGCAGGCATTTTTCCTTTGCCGGCTTTGAAAACCTGGGCAGTCCTTTTTGGGGTGAATATCACTTGTTCTTTGCTCTTCCGAATGCCGCACACTTCCAAAAAGTGGGGAGTTTTGCTCTCGCACATTGCGCTTCTTGTGCTGATAGCGGGAAGTTTCGCCGCTTCTTGTACCCGGGAATCTTTTACCGCATTGGGTTTTGCCGGGAGTCGCATTGTATTGAACGAAGAGCGGGCGGATGGTTTTCAGATTTTGGCGGTGGATTCCAACGGTTGCTCGATAATTTCCCTTTCCCATGGGGACACGCTTCGCGTTGCCTACAACCAACCGCAAAACATAGGCGCTTACCGGCTTTATTTTGAAGAGTCGTTGTGGCTTTCCGCAGAAAAAGGAATCGCCCGTCTGCACGTAAAGCGGGATCCGTTTGGCTTTGTACCGTATTTATTTTCCGTCCTGCTGATTGTCGGACTTTTGGGAACTCTACTGCCGCTTTGGAGAAATCGCCGCTTATGATTCGCATTCTGATGGGGATACTCTTTTTGTTGCCGGTTTTGGCCGGTGCTTGGAATTTAACGGAAAAGAAAATCCCCGACTGGATCCGATTTGAATCTAGGATTCGCCCTCGCCAATCGTTCGAAATCCTTTTGGCGGAGCGTTTGTGTGAAAAAACGAAATGCGACGGTTTTTCCGCCGCGGAAATTTTGCAGAAAATTTGGAATGGAACTGCGGATTCGCTGGAAGTTTTTCGCATTAGCCGTTCGACGGCGGTGGAAATTCTGCATTTGCCGCAGAACCGCAGAACATTTCGGCGTTCAGAATTTGAAAATGCTCGGCCTTTGCTTCGGCAATATGCGGAACGCGAGGACTCTCATCCTTTAACGCGGGAATTCATCCGTTTAAATTCGGTGCTGGATTTGTACGATTCCATCCAGTCGGATTTTCTTGTGCATCGGGCTGTGCCTGAGGAGTCGCTATCATCGGAGGAATTGAGAAAATTGCAGGCGGAAGCTTTTTATCTGTCCATTGATCCCATGTTTTTTATTTGGATTCTTTCCTGTTGCGCGTTTTGCCTTGCGGCTTTGGGAAACCGGTCTCGGCGAGCTTTTCGGGCAGGCTGGATCTTAGAAGTTCTGCTCGCTTTCGGAATTTTTACGGTATTTGTTTGGCGGGGAATTTGCGAAGGGCGCTTGCCGTTTGCATCGCTTTATGAAATGGTGATGACGGTGGCTTTTGGCATTGCGGCTCTCACGGGAATTGTTGCGCCAAAAACGAAGATGTCGGGAGTTTTGCTGGGGGGCGCGGGAACCGTATTTTTGCTGGTGACGCTTCTTCGATTGGCGTTTCCGGTCAGCGGCGCATTTGAACCGGTTTCCCTGCTTTTGAATTCGCCGTTTTGGCTATCCTTGCACGTTCTGACGATTGCTTTTGGCTTTTGCGCGCTGATTTTTTCGAGTGTTGCCGCCCATATTTCTTTGTGGCTTGGCGTTTTTAGAAAGGCACCGTCCGAATCGCTTCGTTCCATTTTGCGGGCGACTCTTCGGATTGGCTTTGTCTTTTCTGCCTTGGGGACGGTTTTGGGCGGATTTTGGGCGGATATCGCATGGGGGCGTTTTTGGGGCTGGGATCCCAAGGAATGCGCCGCTTTATTGGTGCTGCTTTGGACGTTGATTCTTTTGCATCTGGAACACGGAAATTGGATTTCTGCAAAAACTTGGGATGCTTTGTCCGCTTTTTTGCTGGTCGTTATTGCGTTCTGTCTTTTTGGCGTAAACCTCTTGGGTGTCGGTCTCCACAGTTACGGTTATTCTCCCAGCGTCTTTTTCGCTTTTAGCGCTTTTTCCATTTTAGATTCGTTGCTGATTGGCTTTGCGTATTTTTTGTCGCGCAAGAACTGTCAGATTCCGTAGCAATCTCGGGTGTTTTGGCGAACCTGCTTCATCAATTCTTCAAAAGGGATGTTTTTTACCTGGGCGAGAACTTCGCCGATTTGGGGAATCATGCCTGCGTGACTTGGCTTGCCCCGAAAAGGAACGGGAGCCAGGTAAGGTGAATCCGTTTCGAGCAGCAATCGATTCAGAGGAACGCGGCTTGCGGCTTCTCGGACGGATTCGGCGTTTTTAAACGTGAGAATTCCGGTGAAGCCGACGTAAACGCGGCAAGGCAACTGAAGGGCCGCTTCTACGAAACGGCAACTCGCCGTGCAACTGTGAATATGGAGAGTCGCATTTTGCA
Source organism: Fibrobacter intestinalis (assembly GCF_900167415.1). Lineage (GTDB taxonomy): Bacteria > Fibrobacterota > Fibrobacteria > Fibrobacterales > Fibrobacteraceae > Hallerella > Hallerella intestinalis. The sequence continues at coordinate 9,341 of NZ_FUWU01000019.1, forward strand.
GATTGGCGTGTCGAAGAACATTTAGAGAATCGTCGTCGGCTTCGCGCAAGTGCAAAACAAAAACTTTATGAAAGGGCAAGCCGATTTCCAATTGGCGCTCAAAAACTTCTCGTTGTTTTTTTCGGGATGCTGTTTCATAGTGGTAGTCGAATCCGATTTCGCCAATGCCGACGGTTTTAGGAGAAGCCCAAAGTCGCATGAGGCATTCTTCGGTTTCGGCGTCATAAGAGTCGGCATTTTGCGGATGAATGCCAAAAGCGGTATAAACGTTCGGGTACAAACGGGAAATTTTTTCGGCGTAGTCGAATCCGGATTTTTCGCAGGCGACGTGGAGAATCGCATCGGGTTTGGGAGAAACCGTATTCCACCAGGAATCTAAATCGATTCCGGATTTTTCGGTGAAGGAATCCATATGGCAATGCGAATCGACAAAGTTCATTTGTACGTAATTCCAATGATGGCGTATTCCACTTTTCCGCGTGGAATTTCTATGGTCACGCTGTCGCCCTGTTTTTTACCGATAAGAGCCATGCCAACGGGGGAATTGACGCTGATTCTTCCGGCGATGGGATCGATTTCCTGAACGCCGACAAGGGTGTAAATGCGCTGTCTATTTGTCTTTTTATCTTGGAGGGTTACGGTCGCTCCAAAGCGGATGGATCCGTCGGCAGGAGCGTTCGTCGAAACGACTTTTGCATGGTCGATTATTTTATCGAGTTCGCGCAATCGCCTGTCGATATCCCGCAACCGCATTTTTCCATAAGTGTAGGCGGCGTTTTCGGAGCGGTCGCCTTCAGCAGCGGCGGCTCCTACTTGGCGTTGCATTTCGGGACGTTCTACAAACTTGAGGCGTTTCCACTCTTCCATCAGTTTGTCGAATCCTTCTTGAGAAATAAAATCGGACATACGGCAAATATAGATAAGGCCAGCGATTTTTTGAAAATGCCTTTTTGGAGGTTGCCTTAAAGCGTTCTTATTGGGTGAAAAATAGGGTAGTCCCTTTTGGCGAAACTCTTAAAATTTTCTCGTTTTCTATTATTGAAGCGATGTCCGCCTGTATTCATTTTTCCCATTTGTCTTTCGCTTATTCTAAACAGTCCTCTTTGGCTTTGGACAATGTGGACTTTGCCATTGGAAAAGGGGAATCCTTTGCGCTTTTGGGCCCTAATGGTGCGGGCAAAACAACGCTTTTGCGAATTCTTTGTGGAAGGCTTTCCGCTTTGAATGGATGTGTGAAATTGGATTCGGAAATGCGCCTCCCCAATGGAATGCTGAATTTGGCGAAGTGCGGCATTCTCTTGGAAAATCCCGGCGTTTATCCCCGTCTTTCCATCGAAGAATATCTGCGTTTTTTTGCGGATTTTTACGCTGTTCCCGACTTGAAAACGCGTCTATCCAAACTTGCCGATGCGCTCGGTATTTTGAATCTCTTTCAAAAGATGGGAACTCTTTCGCAGGGGATGCGGCAGAAAGTGCAAATAATGCGCGCGCTTCTTCCTTGTCCATCGCTTTTGCTTCTCGATGAACCTGTGGCGAATCTGGATCCGGAATCGCGAGAAACGGTGTGGGAACTTCTTGCCGATTGGAAAAGGCAAACGAATGGAACCCTTGTTGTGTGTTCGCATATTCTTGCCGAAATGGATAAAGTCGCAACATCCTTTGCCATTTTGGAACGGGGAAAACTTTTGTGTTGCAAAAAAGTCTCGGATTTACAAAATCGGGAAGTGGAAATTCGGGTGCGGATTCCGGAAGGAGAAACGGAAGCGGCATTTTGCGAACACCTCCTTTCCTCGGCAAAAAAGACGATGGGAGAAGTTTTGAATGTGAAAACCGTTCGTCCTTCGCTGGAAAAATTTTATTGGGAATGCGTGGCGTCTTTGAAATCGCAGGGATTGAAAAAATGAAAAATGCGATTCGAATTGCTCGGCATGAAATGCGCCAAATTTTGCGGGAACCGAAATTTCTCATTCCCTTTTTACTGCCGCCCTTATTTTTAATAGGATCTCATCTGTTCTTATTTTCGGAGCAGATGCATTCGGATGTTTTGCCTTATACCATGTTGCTTTGTGCTTTGTTGATTTCTCCGATGGTGGTGCCGCTCGCTTCTGATAGTTTTGCTGGCGAACGGGAACGCAATTCTTTGGAGCTGTTGCAGCTTTTGCCGATTCATCCGCTTAGTATTTTTTGGGGAAAAGTTTTGGCTCTTATTCCGATTCCACTTTTTTTCCTTGTGCTTTCCGAATTCGTTTTTGCGAAAATGCTTGCAGAAAGTTTGTTTGTCTATTTATGGAAAACGCTTTGGATGGGATTTTGTTCGACAAATCTTTTTACCGTCATTGCATTGCTTGTTTCTCTTTATGCGAAAAGCGCACGAGCTGCCAATCAAATTTCTTTACTCTTTTTCTTTATGGCGTTTTTCTTTTTTCAAATGGGTTCCTCCTTTTATTTGACCAACGCATTTGCTCCGCTGTGGCTGGGTTTGCTTACGCTTCTGGCCGATATTCTTATGACATTTTTTGCCGTTCGTCGTTTTCGCAAACTTTGATTTTGACGTTAAGTCGAAAAGCTATTTTCCACATTCATGCTGCCGCTCCGAAATCCTTCCAAATCCAAGGAAACATAAGCGAATCCAGCTTGTTTGCATTCGCGGAGAATCGCCGCTTTGTGCTGAAATAATTTTTCAAAATCTTTAGGAAGCACTTCGATTCTTGCCAACTCGTTGCTATCGCTTCCGTGAATGCGGACTCGGAACTGCTTGAATCCAAGTTGAAAAAGAAATTGTTCGGCGCTGGAAACCATTTCCAGACGGCGCTCCGTAATTTTTTCCCCATAAACAAATCGGGAAGCAAGACAGGCGAAAGAAGGTTTATTCCATGTAGAAAGTCCCAAATCCTTGGAAAGTTCCCGAATGTCCTTTTTGGAAAGTTTCGCCTCTCGCAACGGACTTTCAATGCGAAGTTCTTCAATAGCTTTCAATCCGGGGCGATAGTCTTGCAAATCGTCCACGTTGCTGCCTTCGCAAAGGGCGGATAAAAAGTTGCTGGCGGCAATCCTTTGAAATTCTGAAAAAAGATGACGCTTGCACAAGTAGCATCGATTTTTTGGATTTGCGGCAACGCCTTCCACATGGAGTGCTTTAAAAGGATAAAAGATTTGCCGGATTTTTTCTTTTGTACAAAACGCTTCCGTTTCTAGCCTTTCGCGTTCCGTGAAAAATTCAGACATTGCGGTAATGGCAACCGCTTTTTCACCTAAAACGTCGTGGGCAACTTTCAATAAAAACGTAGAATCCACTCCGCCTGAAAAAGCTACGGCGACACTTTCTTGTTTGCACAGAAAATTTTGCAAAGTCTGCAATTTATTTTGTAATTCCGGAGTCATATCAATGGAAAATTTTCGTTTTAATCGGCGAATCCTTCGGTGAACGAGGCTTCGGCAATGCGACGGGCTTCGTCAAAAATTTCCCGGAAGGTAGCAGCCGGATTTTTTTGTTGGGCTTCACAGACGCTTTCGTATTCCGGATAAAAGCGGACAATGTCTTTCCAACTGCATTTTTTGACTTGAAGGATTCCGTATTTTGTAGGAACCTCCTGAATTTTCCGTTCCATGCAGATTCGCCGGGCGGCGTATTGCCGAACGCCGATGGTTGTGGTATAACGCAAAATGGCATCGGCGACGTTTTCCCCTTTTTCCCCTTCGGGAACGATGGCTTTCAACAAAACTCCCGGACGGTTCTTTTTCATTTGGCAGGGAATAAAATTCACATCGGCAGCTCCAGCAGTAAATAATTTTTCCATGGCAAATCCCAATTCTTCTGGGGTGGAATCGTCGATGTTCGCTTCTAAAATCTGGATGGATTTTTCTTTTGCATTTTTCTTTTCAGAAGAGTTGGCCTCATCATTTAAAATCATAGCCCGCAGAAAATTCGCTTTTCCAAAATCCCGTTTGCCCAGCCCGATGCCGATTTTTTCAATTTGGTAAATTTCGGGAAGGCGTTTTTTTGTACGCAAAGCGGCGACAATGGCGATGCCTGTAGGGGTGACCATTTCTCCTTTGACGCTTGTCTTTTGGAGCGCAATTCCGTAAGTGGCTGCGATGTTTGCCACGGCAGGAACGGGAACCGGGAGCGCACCGTGCTGGGTCAGGACTTCTCCCGAACCTTCGTGCAGCGATTCTACAACGGTATTTTCAACGCCCAAATCATCCATTAAAACGGAGACTGCCAAAATATCCGCAATGGAATCCAGCGCGCCCACTTCGTGGAAATGCACTTCTTCTTTAGAAACGCCATGGGCTTTGGCTTCCGCGTCGGCGATGATTTCAAAAATGCGGTGGGCGAGATTTTTGGCACGAGGTGTCAATTTCGCCTGGTCCACGATTTCAAAAACTTCGGCAAGGTGGCGGTGAGAATGCCCATGATGTCCATGAGATTCGTGGTAGTGATGCTCGTGATTTTCGTGATAAGATTCTTCGTGGTGCTCTGTATGGTCCGCGTCTTTTCCGTGAACGAAAACCTGAAAATCCAATCCGGAAATGCTATAGGAATTTTTCCGTTCAAGAGCGTAATGCAAACCCAGGCTGTGTAAATCGGCGAAAAGGGCGTTCAGTTTTTCCCGACTTCCTCCCAAATCCAAAAGAGCGGCAACTGTCATGTCTCCGCTAATTCCGCTGGCACCTTCCAGATATAAATACTTTGCCATAACATCTCCTAAAAATGGGACTTGAAACTTAATGGTGGGCGATTTGTTTTAAAATGCGGCAGGCTTGGATGGCGGCACCAAATCCGTTGTCGATGTTTACTACGGAAATTCCTTCGGCGCAGGAATTGATCATGGAAAGCAAAGGAACGATTCCTTGTAAGGAGACTCCATAACCTACAGAAGTAGGCACGGCAATAACGGGCGCTTGCACAAGTCCAGCAAGAATTCCCGTCAAGGCTCCTTCCATTCCTGCGATGGCGATAACCACATTTGCCCTGCGAATTTGTTCAATTTTGGACAAAAGTCGATGAAGCCCAGCAACGCCTATGTTAAAGAATTTTTCAACGGTCGCTCCCTGAAATTCGGCAACAGTTGCCGCTTCTTCGGCGATGGGCAAGTCGGCGGTTCCCGGCACAGCAAATGGCGATTTTCCCGGCAAGGGCTTGGGGCTTTCGATTCCTTAAAGAAAGAATTTTTGAAGTGGTGTCGTAGTGCACTTCCGGCATGGCGTTTCGTACAAATTCATACTGTTCCCATGAGCATCGGGCGCCCAAAGCATTGCAGGAATTTTTTTGAAATGCCGAAAAAATCTGGAGCAGCTGTTCCTTCGTTTTTCCAGAGCAAAAAACCGTTTCGTCAAATCCTGTGCGCTCCCGACGAGAAAGATCCAATTTGGCAAATCCCAGTTCCAGATAGTTCTCTTTCATTTTTCACCGCCTTGACGATTGTCCGCTTCTTTTGCTTTTTCACTTTCCTCTATTTTTTTACTGCCGCCGTTAGGCGCAAACACGTCAAACGACGCAATATCCCGAGCGTCCCGCTGCTCTTTCATGGTGGGAGCGTTCCTGTATTTTCGGGCAAAGAACAGCCCCGCTTCAAAAAGCAAATAAGTGGGAGTGCCCAGCATCAGTTGGCTTACAATGTCCGGCGGAGTCAAAAGAGCTGCCAGAATCAAAATCAGGATAATGATAAAGGGACGCTTTTTTTGAACAGATTCGTATGAAAAAAATCCCCAGCGCACCAATGCGTATGTGAGAATGGGAAATTGGAACATAACGCCAAAGGCCAGAGAAAGCCAAATGCCAAGGGTCACGATATTGGAAACGCCGAAAACGGGCTGCAAGGATTCCGTTGAAAAGCTGACTCCGAACTTAAGAATCAGGGGGAAACAAAGAGTCAAGAAAAAGACGACGCCTATTACAAACAAGCTGCTGGAAAGCCAAACCAGTCCCCGCAAAAATTTCCGTTCATCGTCGTATAAAGCCGGAAGGATGAACTTCCAGATTTCCCAAGCGATAAACGGAAAGCAGATGACCACATCCAAAAGGGCGGCAAGTTTCAGCTGCAATAAAAAAACCTTCATGGGCGAAAAGTAATGGAGGGTGGCGTGGGTGTCCACAATAATGCGTTCCGAAAGAAAATCCAAAGCGTAGGGAGCGGCAAAAAACATAGGGATAAAGCCTATTCCCAGTGCAATGAAGCTATGGATAAGCATTTTCCGCAATGCTTCCAGATGAAAAATCAGGCTGCTTTCGTTTGGATTGTCTTGGTCTTGCAAAATTTTTCTTGGGCTTTGGGTTATGCTTCCGAAGATTTTTCTTTTTCGGAAAGGTCAGCCTTTTCTGCTTTTACTGCAGTTTCGCCCGCTTTGTCAATGGTCTTTTCCAAATCGGCGGCTTCCTTTTCCAGCGATTCCTTTGCCTTCTTGTATTCGTATTTGGCTTTGCCCAGAGAGCGGGCAAGTTCAGGAATCCGCTTGCCACCAAAAAGCAGAAGCACCACCACGGCAATCAAGATGATTTCGGGAATTCCGAGAGACATAAAACTCCTTGGTTAAATTTCTATCAAGTTGTAGCGACGGTTGCCCAATTTCAATGCATCGGCAGCTTCCAACTGGTGCAGACCTTCACGGCTTTCAATGCGTTCCTTGATGTCGTGCAATTCGTTGGCGGGCAACTTGTAAAGCAAATCGATGGACGCCTGGTCGATAGCCAAAAGGTCTGTGGAAGCGAGAATCCCGATGTCACGGCAGGTAGGTTCCGCAGCCCGAAGCCCCGCACAGTCGCAATCCACGGACATACGACGCATCACGTTCAAAAATACAATATTCTTTCCGAAATGGTCGCAAGTCGCTTTGGCGCTGTCTGCCATCAGTTCCATAAAGTAAGATTTTCCCGGCCAGGAAACAGTTGAAGCGTCTGCATCCAAGGGGACGCCGTGGACTTCCTTTTTTCCGATTTGTCCGCCGGCGCAACCGATGGCGATGTTTTTCAAGGAGCCGCCGTAACCGCCCATGGCGTGGCCTTTGAAATGAGTCAGCACAATCATGGAATCGTAATTCAGCATGTGCTTTCCCACGTGCAATTCTTTCAGGTGCTTGCCGCCCTTGACAGGAATCGCCGTCTCGCCTTCTTCGTCCATAATATCCACCGGGCTAAAAGTCCAGCCGTTCACTTTTAAAGCTTCCCGATGATCTTCCGTGGTGTAGCGGTCGCCTTTGTAAAGCGTGTTGGTTTCCACAATGGTGCTGTTGGGAACCTGCGCCTGAAACTCCTTTACCCATTCCCGGGGCAAAATGTTCGGGCCGTTCTTTTCGCCGGTGTGGAGTTTAATGGCGACTTTTCCCCGAATTCGGTCCCCTTTGATTTTTTGATAAAGGGCGATGAGGGTTTTTGCGTCCAGTGTTTTAGAAAAATACACGTCGGAAACCGCTTCCGATTTTCCGGCGGCAGCGGCAGGCTTTACGCCCAAAGTTGCAGCTGCAGTTCCGCCAATGGCAACGCCTGCGGATGCTTTCAAAAATTCTCTTCTGTCCATGTTGAATCCTCTTGATTTAAAATTTTTAGGGACGAATGACCCGTTTAGGATCTTTGACGATTAAGTTGGCAAGCCAAATCAAAAGCCCTAGAGCCACGGCGGCAAATCCGAGAACGGCATCGTTCAGCATATCGGAAAGAGCCGGCGTGAAAAATTCAGCCTTTTGCTCGGCGTATTCAAAAGCTGCATCCACAAGCCACATGAGGGAAGCTCCCCAATAGCAATAGCACAATGTGGAAAAACGCCACAGATTTTTCGGAGCGTCCTTATACCAGAGAATACTTGCAAAAATGGCTGCGAATAAAACGACCAGCAGCGTCATATCAGTTTTCCTTTTTCTCTTCAATCGGAAGAGGCTGCAATGCGGCGCGCTTGGCCATAACGCTCTTGAAAGCGATGATTCCCGCCCAGACGGTGGTGACCAACGCCGCCATGGATACGCCGACCGTAGCCATTTCGTGTAACATCACTTGGGTTTCCGCCGCATCTTGCGCCGCCGTCAGGAACGGATACCAAGGTTGGATTTCCCCGTGCCACAGGTGTTCAAAAGCCAGCAAAGCTGAACCGCCCCAAAGTAAATTGGAGAGCAATTTCAATTTTTTATAAAGCGGCTCCTTTGGCGCAAAATCCACTTTTTCAACAGAAAGTTCCTTGGATTCCTTTTGAATCGCCTTTTTTTCCAGAACGTGGGTGGCGATGGTAACGATGGCGGCTTCTGCCGCTGGAACAACAAAACAGGCCATTCAAAACTCCTTATGAAATGAAGAAATCCCATGGTGCGAATTTCAAGTAATAATACACGAGTTAGAGTTGACTTTAAGACAAGCGTTTTTGTTTTCTTTTAGTGTAAAAATAAAATTACGGGACGAAGGGGCCCAGTTTCTTGATTTTGCGCAAATCCAAGGTCTATATTTAAAACGTTTTTAGGAGTTTCTATGCCTTATTCCATCGGTCAGGTCGCACAGAAGACAGGGCTTTCCGCACATACTCTTCGCTATTACGAAAAAGAAGGTTTGCTGCCGTTTGTCAAAAAGACGCATTCCGGCATTCGTACTTATAACGATGAAGATATTGGCTGGCTTTCGATGATCGAATGTCTTAAAATGACGGGAATGTCGCTCAAGGATATTCGCCAATACATTGAATGGTTCAGCGAAGGCGATTCTTCTTTGCCAAATCGGTTGGAACTTTTTCGCAAACGCAAAGCAGACGTTTTAAAGGAAATGGAAACGCTCAAGACGATTCTTGGAAAAGTGGAGTTCAAAATTCGTTTATATGAAGAGGCGGTCAAGTTGGGTTCTCTCGATTTGGCTATGCAATCGCAGACGATACAAAAATTGCGGAAGAAACTTTTTGGAAACCCGCACTTTTTTCCGACGCGGAATGATGACGCAGAAAGGCTTTCGGCGTCTGCGGACTAGCTTCTGTTGTGGATGCCGGAAGTTGCTCGGGGAGGAATCGGAAACGTGAAAATTTCCGTTTTTAGGAATCCCGCTCTGAAAATGGGGCGCAAAATGAAATCGTTTGCGAGTTTTTTGTGGAGGCTTTTTTTCATTTAACTAGATTTTGTGTCAAATTCGAATGGAGATCGTCATGAAAAAATGGATTCCTCTTTTTTGTATTGCATTTGCTCTGCTCGCTTGCCGGGAAACGGAAAAAACAAAAGAATCCGACGCTTTGGAAAAAATCAAAGCTGCCGGCGAACTGGTTCTCGGATTGGACGATTCTTTCCCGCCGATGGGATTTCGCAATACGGAAAATGAAATTGTCGGATTTGACATCGATCTGGCCAAGGAAGTAGCGAGCCGTTTGGGAGTGACTCTTCGCATCCAGCCGATTTCCTGGGATGCCAAGGAACAGGAATTGAATACGGGCAAAATCGATTGCATCTGGAACGGGATGTCCGTCGATTCTTCTCGGGCTGCTGCGATGAGCCTTTCGGCTCCTTACTTGCAAAATCGCATGGTATTTGTGGTCAAGGATTCGGCGATTCAAAAAGTTTCCATGCTCGCCGGCAAAAAAATTGCGGTGCAGAACGGATCGACTGCGCAAAAACTGCTTGAAGCCTCCGATGCGGGCAAGTCGGCCTCGGCGTTGATTCCATTTGATGACAATCTGACGGCGTTGATGGATTTGGAAAAGGGCGGCGTGGAATCGGTATTTCTCGATGAAGTTGTCGCGGACTATCTGATTGCGGCTTATGCGAAATCGCTCCGCGTGCTAGCGGAAGAAGGGATGAATGAAGAAGAATACGCCATCGGTTTTCGCAAAAAGGACTTGAAATTGCGGGATGCCGTGGACAGCGTATTGAATACCATGCGCACGGATGGCACTTTTGCCGAAATTTCCGTAAAGTGGTTTGGCAAATAAATCGGCTTATGTCAGATCTCGCTTCGCTTTTGCCGATTTTGTGGGGCGGATTCCTCACGACTCTCGCCATTTTCGGACTGACCCTGCTCTTTTCGCTTCCCCTGGGATTGCTTGTCGCCGTGCTGAAAATGAGTCGTTTTCGGGCGATACGTTATCCGGTTTCGTTTTACATTTCTTTGATGCGGGGAACGCCGCTTTTATTGCAAATCGTCGCTATTTATTTTGGGTCGTATTATTTGTCGGAATATTCGGGAATGCAACTTTCTTTTGATCGATTTCCGGCGGTCATTGCAGCATTCTCCATCAATTATGCCGCCTATTTTGCCGAAATTTTCCGAGGAGGTATTCAGTCGATTAGCCGTGGACAATATGAAGCGGCGGCGATGCTTGGGCTTTCTCGCAGACAGACCTTTTTCCGAATCATTTTGCCGCAGGTCATCAAGCGGATTGTTCCGGCTAGCGCCAATGAAGTCATCACTCTGGTGAAAGACACTTCGCTGGCTCAAGTCATCGCCGTAACGGAACTTTTTGCGCTGGCGAAAAAGCAGCAGGCCGCTTATGCGAGCATTTTTCCGCTGTTTGTTGCCGGCGTGTTCTACTATTTGGCGAACCTGTTGTTGAGTATGCTCTTTGCCTATATTGAACGCAAATTGAATTATTACAGATGAGGCGCACTGTGGACGATTCTCAAAAAATAATTCCGATTCTGCAAGTCAGGCATTTGAAAAAATCGTTTGGCGAAAACTGTATTTTAAAAGACATTTCCTTTGATTTGAATGCCGGGGAAGTCCTTTCGGTCATCGGGCCTTCGGGTTCGGGAAAAAGCACCCTTTTGCGTTGTTTGACCCAATTGGAAACTTTTGAACGCGGACAAGTTTGTGTAGATGGCCGGAATATGGTTGTTTCGGAAACGGAAAACGCAGGGCGTCTTCGTTATGCGTCGGCGCGGGAATTGCGGGAAATCCGTCTTTTAACGGGCCTGGTTTTTCAGAATTTCAACCTCTTCCCCCACTTGACCGTTTTGCAAAATATCACGCTGGCTCCGGTTCGGGTGCTTGGCCGTAACAGGGCTGCGGCTCGGGAGACCGGAATGGAACTTCTGAAACGGATGGGACTGGAATCCAAGGCGAAGATGTATCCGTACGAACTTTCCGGCGGGCAGCAACAGCGGGTTTCCATTGCTCGCGCTCTAGCGATGAAACCCAAGATTCTGTTTTTCGATGAGCCGACCAGTGCGCTCGATCCGGAGCTGACGGGCGAAGTGCTGAAAATTATCAAGGGGCTTGCCGAAGAACGCATGACGATGGTGATTGTCACGCACGAAATGGCGTTTGCCCGGGATGTGGCGAACCGTGTTCTTTTTATGGACGAGGGCATTATCGTGGAACAGGGGACTCCGCAATTCGTCTTTGGAGAATCCCGAAATGAGCGTTTGCGGGCTTTTCTCGCACGCTTTTCACAAAACGGAGACTGATATGCACGCTGTGATGGAACAGGAATCGCAGTTTGAAGAATACACGAAAACATTTCGCGTCGAAGAATCGATGATAGACAGAAATCACCATTTGAACAATGTTGTCTGCGTCGAATGGATTCAAGACATTGCCGTGGAACATTCGGAAGTGACCGGCGGGACAAAGAAAATGGAAGAACTCGGTTGCGGCTGGATGATTCGGACGCAGCATGTGGAATACAAGGCGCAGGCCTTTTTGAATGACGAAATCGTAGGAACGACGTGGGTGCCGGAGTATTCTAAAATTTCGACAAACCGCTATTCAAAATTCGTTCGCAAATCCGACGGGAAAGAAATTTTTTCGGCGGTAACCACTTGGGTTCTTGTCGATTTGAACCGGGGGCGCCCCATCGCGATTCCCGAAGAGATTAAGTCTTTTTTCCGCAAGAAATAATGCTTTGCGAGTAGGGCTTTTACTATATTAAGTGTGCTAAAATTTTCACATCAACAGAAGGTACAACGATGGCAAAACTTTCCATTGAAGATCTCGACCTCAAGGGCAAACGCGTATTTATCCGTGTGGACTTTAACGTCCCGCAAGACAAGGTGACGGGAGAAATCACCAACACCAAGCGAATCGAAGCCGCTCTTCCGACCATTCAGTATGCGCTCGACAAGGGAGCGTCCGTGATTCTCGCTTCCCATCTGGGACGTCCGAACGGCAAAGTGAATGCAAAATTTTCCCTCGCGCCGGTTGCCAAGAAACTGGAAGAACTCATCCAGAAGCCGGTCAAGTTCTTGAACGATTGCGTCGGTACCGAAGTCGAAGCGGAATGCGCCAAGGCTCAGCCGGGCGACATTATCCTTTTGGAAAATCTCCGTTTCCACATTGAAGAAGAAGGCAAGGCCAAGGAAAAGAATGCGGACGGAACGGAAACGAAGATAAAGGCGGATCCGGCCAAGGTCGAAGAATTCCGCGCTTCCCTTTCCAAGCTCGCCGACGTGTATGTAAACGATGCTTTCGGTACGGCGCACCGCGCCCATTCTTCCATGGTCGGAGTCAATCTGCCGGTTCGTGCTGCGGGCTTTTTGATGAACAAGGAACTGAAGGCTTTCGACAAGGTTTTGAACAATCCTCCGCGTCCATTCCTCGCCATTCTCGGCGGAGCAAAGGTGGCGGACAAGATTCAGCTCATCAACAACCTTTTGGACAAGGCCGACAAAATCATCATCGGCGGCGGTATGGCCTTCACCTTCAAGAAGGTTTTGAACAACATCGAAATCGGCTCTTCTTTGTTTGACGAAGAAGGCGCAAAGCTCGTTCCGGATTTGATGGCCAAGGCCAAGGCCCTGGGCAAGGAAATCATTCTTCCGGTGGACTACATCGCGGCGGATAAATTTGCTGCGGATGCGGCAACTAAGGTCGTGACCGACGCCGAAGGCATTCCTGCCGGTTGGATGGGACTCGATGTGGGTGCTGAATCCACCAAGCTTTTTGTGAATGCGATCCAGTCTGCCAAGACGATTGTCTGGAACGGTCCTGCGGGCGTGTTCGAATTTGACGCTTTTGCTCAAGCGACCAAGGCGATGGCCGATGCGATTATCGATGCGACCGCTGCCGGCGCAATCACGGTAATTGGTGGTGGCGATACCGCTACGGCTGCTAAAAAATTCGGTGCCGATAAGAAGGTGACGCACACTTCTACCGGTGGTGGAGCATCCTTGGAACTTCTCGAAGGCAAAGTGCTTCCGGGCGTCGCCTTCCTGACCGATAAATAATCGGCGTTTGCCTGTGCAAAAGGGACCTTGCCGTTTGGCGGGGTTCCTTTTTTTATAGATGCTCAATTCTAAATTTGGGGGTTTTAAAATGAAAAATAGGATTTCAAAAATCCTATTAAAGTTTATGAAAGTATATCGGGGTAGCCAGATTCGAACTGACGACATTCTGCTCCCAAAGCAGACGCTCTACCAGGCTGAGCTACACCCCGTAGCAGTCCAAATATAATAAAAGTTGCGACTTTTGGAAATGGAGCAGATTTTGAAATCCGTTTTTGTTTTTGAAAATTCTTTATGTTATTTTTGAAAAAAAGAGGATTTTATGAATGAAGATCGCAGAAAGCTCCGAGACGAAGTCTATTCGCAGATGATGCTTGCGCAAGCGCGCCTTTCCAAGGATGCCAACACGCAGATGGGCGCGGTTCTGGTTTCGGGAGACGGGAGAGTCTTGAGTACCGGTTATAATGGTGCGCCAAAAGGATTTGACGATTCGACGGTTCCTTATACACGCGAAAAGCAGAAACTGGCCTATGACCTGCTGGATGCGGATTCTGGCGAGTTGATTTCCCATCATGAATTTGAAGCCAACAAATACCCTTTTATGGTTCACGCCGAAATCAACGCCCTGCATTATGCGCACGGAAAAGTGCCGCCGGGTTCCAAATTGTATGTCATCGGTTTTCCTTGTGAACGATGCGCTTTGGAAATTGCTCTTTCCGGTGTTTCGGAAATTTTTGTGGCGAAAGACGACTACGATCCGAATTCTTCGCTGAACAATTGCCGGGACACGGCTTACTATATGTTTGCGCAGGCGGATATTCTCGTGACGATTTGCGGAAAGCGGATGCGCCCGGTGATTTCGAAATGCCGATAGGATTACGCCAGATATAAAAAAGTCCGCCTTGAAGCGGACTTTTCTTTTACCGAGAAAGCTTACTTGCCGAATTTGGCACTTGCACGTTGAACCGCCGGATCAGATTGGGCAGCTTTGATTTTCCGCTTGATGTCGTCTTCGATTCCGCGCTTGAGCTTGTTGGCCAGCGCATTCCCAAAACGGTCGGCGAGCGAGTCGGAAAACGGAGCGTTCTTTTTAGACGCCTGGTGGGGTCTATCACCTGCACGGCGAGGCTTTCTGGCTGGTTTCTTGACTTTTGCTGCAGGAGCAGTTTTAGTTTCTGTGGTTTCTTTCTGTTCGTTTTCTGCCATTTTATACCTCGGAAGATGATTGTTTGTAAATTTCCGCGGCAAATTTAGAAAATTTTTGAAAAATGACAGGCGATTTGCCGCTTATATAAATCTTTTCCGGCAAAAATGCCGCCGTGACGCTTCAAATTAGAATCCCAGGCTGGCTTGCAGCATATAGACCCGACTTTCTTCCTGTCCGGTATAGTAGCCCAGCTCTTCGCCCCAAGTCGCAAATTCGACTTCGATAAAGCGCAAGGCTTCCAGGGCGATTCCCGCGGAGGGATAGCCGCCGTGAAAGCCTCCGGAAAGGCGTACTTTTAAAAGCCGCAGATTGTTGTTGTAACCGGGGAAGGCGAGCAAAACCTGTTCGAGTTCCATGCCGAAATTGAGATGGCTGAGAGTTTTGTAATTGCGGGATTTGAAAAGGGCGTTTTCGTAGTCCACAGCGAAGTTCACTTTGCGGGAAAATGCCGAGTTGCGGTTTAAATATCTGGGGCTGTAAGCCATGCCGACGGTCAGGTTGGGAAGAATCCGTTCTCCGGCGAGTTCGTTGAAGAAAACGTTGTTGCAAGATGCGCCGATGCGCATTTCTCGCGTCGCCTGATAAAGAACGCCGAAATCCATGCCGATTCCAAAGTCGTCAAACTCCGATATTTTCAAGGCTTCGGAAAAACGGTCTTCCAAAGTATCTTCGATGGAGTTGAAGTTGGAAACATCCACGCGGACCATATCGATTCTCTGGCGATTGGCGATTTTAAGCCCCGCTCCGACCGCCAGATTGTCGGTAATTCCAAAGGCTCCGCCGACTTGTGCAACCGCATCGATATAAAAAGTGTCTATTCCGAGAAAGGGAAGGACGATGCCTCCATCGACGTAAGGCGCACTATTGCCATCGACCCAAAGGGACGCTCCAAAATTGTGGAAGGCGATTTCGGCGTCGGCCTTGAGAATCAGGCTCAGCAGCATGTGGTCGTATCGGTTGATCCGTTTGACCAGTTTGGGATTTGCTGCCAGCGAATCCGCAAAGGCTTTTTCCATGGAAACGTCACTGTTTTCCGCATCCTTTTCCGTCGCGTCGTATAAATCCTGTAAGTCGTCGATGAGATTATAAATGCGCCGCGCTTCATTCAGCGGTCCTGCAAGTCCAAGGTTGATCCTCATATCGACGGCGTTGTGAGGATAGTAGCCGACTTCGGGATGTTTCTCGTAATTGCCGAGTTTGTTCATCTGGTTCAGGCCTGCGTAATTGTAGTAAAGGGCCTCTTTGTCATCGACAATGGCGACGTGGGCGTTTCCCATCGCGTATGCGCGCAGGGATTTGTGTTTGGGCCCTTGGGCTGCAAGGCAGCTGGCTGCGCAGAAAAGGACGAGGAGTCGGGTGGAGAATTTCATTCGGCATCTCCTTGGCGGTTTTGAAACCAGACCTTAAATTGATTTTGTGTGTAATTATTCCAGCAGCGTCCGATGAGGCGTTGCCGTTCCGAAAGGGATACGCGAACGTTTGTTTCATCCGAATCCTTCAGAATCTGGAGTTGTTTCGCTTGGTAAGAGGAGTCGCCGCTGTGAATGCGTTCAAAATTTTCGGCAAAGAGGAATGTGCCGTCCGGTTTAAAGATGTGCTCGAGAGAGTCCTCTTTGACTCCGTTTTGGTCGTGGTCAATGGAATCCTTGCCGATGCCGACGTAAACAATGGCCGAATCGGCGTCATAGCCCAGAGGGACAAGGCGCAGGTCTTCGTCGATAAGCCCGTCACCGTCGTTGTCCTTTCCGTCCAGGATTTCTTCGTCGATGCAACCGTCTCCGTCGTTGTCGATGCCATCGCCGATTTTGTAAAAGCCGACTGTCCATTTAACGGTTTCGGAAGCGGAGCGGGTCTGGTCGTCTAGAATCAGCGAAACGCCGCTCGAATCGTCGGAATCGAAAAGCCCGCTGTTTTCCAGCGTTTCGGAAACCATCGGCAAAACATCGTCCATCGCGAAAGCCAAGTCGCTCTGCAACTGGTCGAGGCTCTGGTTAAAAGACTGGAGAAGCGCGGAGTCTTCCAGTGCGCTCTCGTAAAGGGAGCCTAGGTCGAATTGCAGGGAGTTATCGTCGTCAAGACGGACGGTGATATCCGCTCCGACGGAGTGGCGAAAGCGA
Organism: Fibrobacter intestinalis; assembly: GCF_900167415.1. Taxonomy (GTDB): domain Bacteria; phylum Fibrobacterota; class Fibrobacteria; order Fibrobacterales; family Fibrobacteraceae; genus Hallerella; species Hallerella intestinalis. The sequence continues at coordinate 25,781 of NZ_FUWU01000019.1, forward strand.
AGGACGGTATAGGCGAATTCCAAAAGTCCGTAGCTGAGGGAAAAGTTGGAATAGACGACTTTTCTGTCCGAAAGTTTTAGCGAGGGATTTTTTTGGGTGATCGTGTCTCGCCGGACAAGTTCCCGCAAGGGCATAATGGCCGAATGTACGGCGTCATAGTATTCGGCGGCGAGTTCGGGAGAAATTCCCATTAGAGGCAGGTCGTCCTCTTTTTGCTGAATATCCGAAACGATTTGGAGAGGATTCTTGGAATGCCGGTAGAGATTCGCTTTGGCGAACCCGAACCAGGCTTCCGATTTGCTGGAATCGGCTTGAAGGGCACTGGCAAAAAAGTTGGCGGCACTCTCGTATTCCGATTCGCGGAATTTTTTTTGCCCTTCGTAAATCAGCATGGAAGCATTGTCCTTTTGAACAGAAGTGTCATCGGAAGGATTGAAAATGTTGCACCCCCACACGAAGAGGATCCATGTTCCGCATAGCCAATGTTTGATTTTCATTTCAGGTTCTCCCTAAATCGGCGTCGAGTATCTTTTATACAATGCAAAAAATAATTTTATCTTTAAAAAAAGAACGAGCAAAAGAAAAATTCACTTCATATATTTGTCTTTGTGCCTACTGAATTGGAATATTTCCCGTCTCCCGCCTACAAGCGTTCCGTCTTGCGGATTCGCTCGCTGCTTGCAAAAGAAATCGCTCGCTTGGAATCGATAGCTCAAAAAAAAGAGCGGGCGAGTGCCATTGGAAAGGATAATCTGGGCGAGGAGCTTCCCCGAATCCGTGCATTTTGTCGGGAATATCACAAGGCGTTTATGCGCTATTTGGACGCAACGCTTCCGCAGCATAAAAACGGCGTGCAGTGCAAGGCGGGGTGCGGAAATTGCTGCCACCATTTTCCCATGTCCGTCGAACCGTTTGAACTGGTCGAATTTTATGCGAATATCCGTAAATCGCCCGATTTGATATTGTATTTGGAAGAATGCGTTTTTCGGACTCGGACGTATTACGCGTTGCTGAAAAGCGGGGAAGTGCGCGGGGAGGAGGATCCTGAAGATTTTGCCCTTGTCCGCTATTTTAAAAAAGGCTTGGCCTGCCCGTTCATTCTTGCCGGCGGGGATTGCGGAACTTATGCTTGCCGTCCGGTCACCTGCCGGATGTATTTCAGCGAAACGCCTGGCGAATTTTGCGTTCCGGAATATCTGCAGACCGAAAAAAATCGGAGCTTCATCGTTTATCTGCCGGACGACGTGGAATGGATGATTGCGGACCTTTCGGCGCATTATCAGGAACTCGCTTTGCCGGAATCGCTTTACGAGGGAATCCTTTCGATGAATACGTTGGAACCCTTTTTTGCAAATGCCGATAGCCAAGGCGGAGTGGTGTAATGGAAAAGGCGTTTTTGCAAACCGATTTGTTTGATCTTGACGAAGAACCTTTGCGAGACAAGGCTCCGAGCATTTTGAAATCGAATGCCCCCAATGCCTCGGTGATGTTTCATTTTGAAAAACGCCTAAAAAAGGGTATTCGTTTTCTGTGGAAAAGGCAGGAAAATGCCTACGAGCTTTTTTTGCCTGCCTATATGGAAACGGAAGATTTTTCTTCAGTCCGGGAACTCGCATTGGAATGCTGCCGCCTCTCTTTTCAAAAGAAAAAGGAAAGCCGGGAGAGGTATCGCCTTTTGCTCTCCCAGGTCTGGAACGAGACGGAAAGGATTTTAGCGGATCGGGGTGAAAAATTTTTCGCTAGCCGGACACCGCCCATTCGTCCTGTCGGTAAATTTTACGATTTGGAAAGAGTGCTCGCGGAAGTCAATCAAAATTATTTCCAAGGAAGATTGGCCGCTCGCATTACATGGAGCAATCGCAAAGGCGGACTCAGTTATCACCGGAAACTTCAAGACCCGGCAACGGGAGAAAATTTTCATCTGATTAGCATCAGCCGCGGCTATGATTTTCCGAATTGCCCCCCTTACGCGGTTGCCGGAGTCGTCTATCACGAATGCTTGCATATTGTGAATCCGCCGATAGTAAAAAATGGGCGCCGCATTGTACACGGGAAAGATTTTAAAACGGCGGAACGGCGTTATCGCGAATATGAAAAATGGATGAAATGGCATACCGAAGTCCTGCCGAAAAATGTTCGGGCCATGAATCGTCCTGTGAGACGTTGGCTTTTCGGATTGGGGAAAAAATGAAAAAGCTTTGGATAGGCGTCCTTTTTTGGTGCGGTGCTTTATGGGCGGAAAGTGCGAAGCCGGAAACTCCGGTCATCACCTCCTTTCCCGAAAAGTTTTTTCTCCAGTTGATTACGCGTTATAATTACGCTTCGTTCTCGGGCGAAAGTACCGATGACGAGGAATTACAAACCAATCTTCCGATTGAATTGGGTGTTGGCGGCGGTTATGGAATTTTTTCCTGGAGTTCCCTGCTTTCTTTTTCCTTTGGCTCGGATGAGGATCGCCCACGTACAAAGGGAACGAATTTGCAGCTCGGCTTTTACGGGAATCGTTTTTTTGGTGAAGCGATTTTGATTGCTGACGACGGCTTTTACAGTAAGGAACAGAATGGCGACCAAATCCTTTCCTACAATCTTTTTGTGATGGAATTGGCGTTGAAATTGAACTATCTATGGAATCCGGAACATTCGCTGCGAGCCTTCTATTCCATGGAAAGACGGCAATGGGTGAACAACGGCAGTTTTATTTGCGGACTGGGAGCGTATTATCATGGCATCGAATCCAAGGATTCTGTGATGGCGTATTATTCGGAAAGGCAGTCCTTTCTTCATGCGGGGCCGAGCGTCGGCTATTCCTATAATTGGGTGTGGGATAGCGGAATGTTTCTGAATTTAATGGCGACAGGATCGACGACGGTTGGCAAAAATGTGACCCGTGACAAATGGATGGTGTTCTTCCAGTTTTTTCCGCAGGCGGTTTTGGGCTATCATAGCGACACCTGGTCTGTCAATTTTCCGTTTGCCATCAATTTTTTACATCTGAGCGACCAGAGCGGAAAAATCAGCGATGTCCTTTTGAAAGCGTCCGGCGGCATGACGCTGACAAAGCGTTTTTAGCGGCAGGACAGGAGTTCTAAAAATTCCGGGAGATGCCCGTTGATTTTTTGGATGATGCTTTCTGCGTCGGAAAAGGCGCAGATGGGAAGACAAAGGGATTCTTCCGCTAATTTGTTTGAAATCGGATTTTGTTTGCCGTCCTGCGCTGCCGTTTTGAATCGGGCAAAGCAGGGCTCTTGGGAGAGGGGGCTTTCGTAATAGATTCGGGTCGGAATTTCCAGTTGCAAAAGCTTTTGCCGAAAGGCGTCTCGTTTCGGAATGCGCAAGGCGTATTGGGCGTAAATGCTCTGGTTGCCCGTTTCTATTTTGGGCGTGGAAATGGCGGGAAGCTTGCTGAAGAACGAATCGTATCGGGCGGCGTTTTTTCGTCGGCGCTCCAGCTCGGCAGAGAAATGCTTGCGCTTTACGGAAAGGATTGCCGCTTGAATTGCATCCAGTCGGCTGTTGGTGCCGCATTCCGCATAGACACCTTGGGCATTTTGTCCGTGGCGGGCGAAGATTCGGACGCGCTCCGCCAGATGCTCGTCATTGGTAAAAACGGCTCCTCCATCGCCAAACGAACCGAAGGGCTTGGTCGGGTAAAAACTGGTGGCCGCGATGGTGGCGAGGGAGCCGGCCGCTTTGCCGTTTTGCGTCGCTCCGAAACTTTGGGCGGCGTCTTCTAGAATCCACAGGTGGTGCTTTTGGGCGATTTCTTGCAGGCGAGGGTAATCGGCGCATTGTCCAAAGAGATCCACAGCGATAATGCCGACGGTTTTAGGGGATATGCGTTCCGCAACGGATTCGGGTGCTATCAAAAAATTCTCGTTCACATCGGCAAAACGGGGAATTCCGCCTTCGAGAACGACGGCTTCGGCGGTGGCGATAAACGTGTAATCCGGGACAATCACTTCGTCTCCGGGTTCTAGTCCAAGTGCTCGTAGGGAGAGCCGTAGCGCACTGGTTCCGCTGGCGCAAGAGATGGCGTGCGCACATCCCGTGTCGATTCGCAGATTTTCTTCAAAATTCCGGACCGCTTTCCCGCCAATGTAATCGCCGCTTTGAAGAACGGAGGAAATCGCCGAGTCCAATTCTTCGCGGTACATTTTATATTGGGCGGCCAGATTGACGAACGGAATCATGCCGTAAAGCTATAAAAATGGACTGCTCCCGCCGGATAGACTTGACTAAATCCCCAATTTATACTAATATTGTTTCAACATTTTTAAGATTTTCACCCGGAGATATAAAGGTGCCTAATCATCAGTCTTGCAAAAAACGTATTCGTCAGACCAAGAAGCTGACCGAAATCAACCGTTCCGTCCGTTCCGCAATCCGCACGAGTCTTAAGACGATTCGTTCTGCCAGCGACAAGGACGCCGCTCTCAAGGAAATGCCGCGTTTGTTCAGCATGCTCGATAAAGCTGCTGCCAAGGGTCGCGCAGGTTTCAGTGCCAATCGCGCTGCAAACTACAAGGCGAAGGTTGCTCGTGTCGTGAACGGTTTGGCGGCAAAGGCTTAAGTTTTTTGTCCGAAGTTCATGGAAACCGCAGCCTGATGCCTGCGGTTTTTGTATTTTTATCGGAAGTTTGTGCCGCTTGCTTATATTTTTTCTAGATTAGAGGAAAACTTAAGGAAGAAGAAATGTCATCGATAAATTTCGCCACCCGTGAAATCAGTTGCAAGGTCGTGTATTATGGACCTGGTTTGAGCGGCAAGACGACAAATCTTCAAGTCATCCACCAGAAGATGCCGCAGGACAAGAGAACGGACATGGTCTCTTTGGAAACCGAAGGCGATAGAACTTTATTTTTCGACTTTCTCCCGTTGAACTTGGGCGATATTAAGGGATTTAAAACAAAATTCCAGCTTTATACGGTTCCCGGTCAGGTCTTTTACAACTCGACGCGTAAAATCGTGCTGCGTGGTGTAGATGGAATCGTATTTGTCGCGGATTCCCAGCGTTCCCGTGAAGCCGAAAATTTGGAAAGCTTGCAGAATTTGCGCCAGAACCTAGAAGACTACGGCGTCAGCCTGGATGAAATCCCGCTGGTCCTTCAATACAACAAGCGGGATATGGACAACGTTTTCACTTTGGATGAAATGAATGCGCTTCTGAATCCGAAGAAAATCCCGTTTTTCCCGGCGACAGCCCATAACGGGAAAGGCGTTGTGACGACTCTCAAGGCGATTGCGATGCTGGTCATCCAGCGCTTTAATGTCAAACAGGGATTTTTGCGAAAGGCGGCGGATAGCGTTCACAATACGGGAGTGCACGATGTGACTTTCGGCGGAAAGAACGGTGTTTCTATCGCGTCTCCGGAACCTTTGAAGCCGGTTGCCGCGCCGACGGAAACTCCTAAAATGGATGCGCCCAAGCCGGTGGATGCTCCCAAGTTCGCAGAACGTCCGCGTCCTGTCCCGCCCATGTCGGGAGGATCGGTCTTCCGGGGCGGATTTTTCCAGAAAAGCGCATCTCCGTTTGGACGTCCGGCGGCATCTCCGCTTCCCAACGCCAAGCCTTTTGGTGCGTCCAATGCGAATTCCAATGGGGAAATTTCGGATGACGATATCGAATTGCGTCCGTATATTCCCAAGAAAAAATGATTGTGGGGAATTTTTCTGATGAGCGATTTTGCAGTTTATACAGATGATGCCGACAGGCTCCGCCGCTTGATGCAGGCCTATTTGACGAATGTGAAAGCGGATTATATCATGCTGGTGCACCGAGACGGTTCTGTAATTTCGGAAGTCGGAACTATCGGAATGGATACGGTTCCGCTGGCTGTTTTGAGCACGGCCTCTTTTGGCAGTGCCAAGCAGATCGGTACAATGCTCGGCGAAGGGGAGTTCAAGTCGGTTTCCTATACGGGCGAAAAACGCTCCATCTATATCGCTCCCGTGGAAAGCGCCCTTTTGCTTGTCCAGATTTTTTCGGGAAACAAATTGCCGAATCGCATTGAGGATTACAATAAATTATTGGTTGAAAAATTGATTGAAGCCGTGCCCGCATTTACCCAGAATACGAGCAAAATTCACCGCTAGAAATTTTTGGAGCAAGGGATGCCTCCATTACGCTATATCCGAAAGACGACTCTGATTTTTCTGGTCGTCTTTTTGAGTTTTATCGGGCACCGGATTTTCGTGTCGTTCAGCGCAATGGAAAATCAACAGAGAAAGGAAGAAATCAAAAAATCTTTGCCCCTTTACAGCGTTATTTGTCGGAACATTGTGGGCGGTTCTCCTTTTGGCGTGGATTCCGTTTTCCCGCTACATACGCGGTTGCATTATTATGCGGAACTTCCGAAGCGGGCGTGGGCTGTTCCGGACGGGAAAATCGTACACGTTTGGTTTAACGGGGCGGATACGGTGCAGAAAGTGGTATGCACTTTGGCGGAAAACGCTTGTGAAAGTTCCATTGCCCCGCAAAAGCTGGTTCCCGGCGATTGGAGCGTGGATGCCGTCAGCGGACGTAAACTTCTTTCTAGCCGCCAGTTCAAGGTGGAACCGTCCAAGGAATAGGCGTTGCCTTTTTTTGCTTGTATTCTCCTGCTTTTTTCGTCAGTTGCTTGGGCGGGGGACTATGCAAAGCTTTCTTTGGATTCCGTGCCTATTTGGCGCGGGGTTCCGTTTTTAAAACAGGACTCGCTGAAATCACAGAGAAACGCCGAACCTTCGGAGCGGGATACGCTGCGTTTGCAGACCAGAGGTTCAAAAACCATTCAGGTGACGGTGGGCGACGGCGGAACGGAAGTGGATCAGGAATTGCGGCTTTCCGTGCAGGGCGAAGCGACCCGTGGCGTTTATATCGACGCGCTGTTGTCCGATGTGGGGCGGGAAGCGGGTAGTGAAAGAACGGCGACTCTTCAGGAAGTGGACGAAGTGCATTTCCGGGTGGAATCGGAACGGCTTTTTTTGCATTTGGGCGATATGACTTGGAAGGAATCCGCTTTGGGATTTTCGGGATTGGAACGGGTGACTTTAGGTGTTGCGGCTGGAGTCAAAGCGGGGCGTTCCCAGGTGCGGGGTGCTTATGGTTATGACGAATTGCACAGCGTCTATTCCGTGTTTCGCGGCGTTGACGGGCAGCAAAAAGGCTACTTGCTTTCTACCGGGACGACAGAATCGTATCTGGCTGTTGTGCCGAATTCCGAAACGGTTTATTTGAACGGTATCAAGCTGAATAGGCAAGAAGACTACGTGGTGAATTATGCGGGCGGCGTTCTGGATTTTTTGGGAACGGTGATTCCCGGGGCGGAAGATGAAATCCGGGTGGAATTTCAGGCGTACAATTCCGGAGCTCTCCAGATTCTCAAGGCGGCGGACGGCAAGTATCGCGGGAAAAATCTTTGGCTGGACATTGTCGGGTTCGAACTTTCGAGCGATACGGCCCGCATGCGGCGAAATACCTGGTCCGAGGAAGATTTGAAAATGCTTCGGCAAGATGATGGGAGCGAATTTGAACGGGATGATTCTTTGGGGATTTTGGAACGCCCGTGGATGTTGCGACGTTTGGGTTCTCGCTTGCGCGCGCAGTGGGAAAATCACTATTATATAGATGCGGAAATCGGTTACAGCGAAGCGGATACCAATACGCTTTCGCATCGGATTGGTGGACCTTCCGGGCGGGCCTATCGCTGGTTTCTTTCGACCGACAGCACAGAGTCGCAAAGGTATTCGCGGTTGCGCCTTTCGCTTTCCGGCGATTATTTGCAAGAGGGTTTTCTTCAAAAAAATTATCAGGGAACGGACAGAAACTGGGATTCTTATCGCTTGCAGGAATTTTGGGATTTGGACTCGTCAAAAGTAAACGGCTCGCTTCGCTATGACGAAATTGCTTTGCAGATTAAATTGCCTTCGTCCTATTTTTGGGGAACGGAATGGGGTTATCGCCGGAGTTTAACCGAAGAGGAAAAATGGAATTCCTCTCGCGCCAGATCTTATTTGCTGCACAAGACGAACACTCTGCGCAGTGAAATTTCATTTGTGCGAATCGCCTCTTTTAATGAAAACGAAATGGAACGCTATCAGGGAATCGCCGATGCCGAATACACGACGGGAATGTTCCGGCCTTTTGGCTATGCCGATTACGGAATTTGGAAAAAAAATTCGGAGCGGAAACAAGAAAATCGTTCTGAAAAAACCGACGTGAAAAGCGGATTGAATGTCGTCGGCGATAATTGGAATACCAAGGGAACTCTTTTGGGATTGCGGGTTCGGACCGGAGAAAATTTTGAAACGCTGGAAGATTCCTTGCGGGTTGCCGGTTTTGAACATTCGGCGAATTATTCGGGAAACCGTTTATCTTTTGGACATGTTCTTCAATACAAACGAAGCGATTTGGATACGGCGGGCGCATCAAACGCCTGGCTTTCGGAAGAATCCGTGGAATGGGGAGATTCCAGAACGCCTTTTGTCGGCAAGGCTTCATATCGTTTGGGATTGACTCGCGAAGTCCCCTATGTTCCCATTTACAAGGCGGTAGCCAAGGGGACTGGCGATGTGATGTTCGACAGTATTGCCGGCGTTTTTGTGGAAGGGGTCGATAACGGCGATTATGTTTATGAAGGAATGGGGCGCAGCGATTCGGCGGAAGCGGTTCGGGCAAGTTCGGCATCCATGTCGCTTTCGTGGACATTTGTTCCGAGGATGCTGGGAATTCAAAATGGCGTTTTACGGGATTTGGAATTTTCTTTTGACGGGTCTAGCGAAGGACGGGATACGACGGGAAAAACGCTTTATCTGCCGCCGTTTTTTCGCAGCCAGCTTCGCGATTTAAGCAGTGGGATTTTTCAAGGTGAATTTTCCGTTTTGTGGTCGGAAGCGCAGAACCGTGGCTCTCTGGGATATTCTTTGGGAACGGAAAGTGAAAAACGCAATACGTCGCAGGGATATTTTGAAAATCGGACGTGGCATAAACTGGACGGCGTTTATTCGGGACGGAAAAAAGAAACGTGGGAATTGGTTCCGGCATTGGAATTTGTGGATTTGGAAACCTTTCAAAAAATGGAATGGAGAATTTATGAAGCGACCATGTCTTGGAAAAGGGAATTGCCTCTTCATTTGTATGTGATGCCCAAAGCTTGGATTCGGAAAGGAAAGGGCAACGACGAGTCCGGTTCCATGGACGCCTTTCTGCGTCAAGCATCTCTTTTGCTGGGATTTGACAACGAGCGTTCTGTTAGGGCTTCCGACGAGTTCAGCGCGACTTATGTGACAACTCAAAATGAAGTGCTGCCTTACCAGATGATTTCGGGATTTGGCAAGGGCGTCACCTTTCGCAATTCGGCGTCCGTGACAGTCGATGCCAATGAATTTCTTTCGCTCGGATTTTATTATGTGGTGCGATTTGGCAGTGCCGAAAACGGCGTGTTTCAAAAAATGTCGATGGAGGCGAGAGCCTATTTTTAGGCGACGATGAAATTTTTTTTGCTGATTTTTCTAGTTCTCACGAACTTTCTGTGCGCATCGGATTGCGTGGTGAAAGGCGTGCGTTTTCACGGCGATTCGCTGGATGGATTTCAGGATTTTGATAGCGATGAAGAATGTGGGGACTGGGAAATTCGTCTCCGAAAAAAAATGGACGACTTTGCTGAAAACGGCTTTCCGTTTGCTGCGGTTTCGTATCGAATGGATTCGTCGGGAATTTGGGATGTGGCATTTTCCCGGGGAAGTGCGTATGTGTGGGCGCTTGCTGAAAACGCTGAGAACTCCAAGACGAAAAAGGAAAATTTTGCCAGGCTTTCCGGGCTGGAAGCGGGATCGCTCGTGCGGCTTTCCGATTTGGAACGGGCGGAACGCAAACTCGTCAATTCGGGCTACTTTGAATCGGTCGCCTCGCCGAGAATTTTCCGGGATTCGGTACGGAACCGTTTGGTACCGGTATTTTATATGCGGGATCTTTCCGTCAATTCCTTTGAAGGTCTGCTTTCTTATGCTAGCGGAGACGCTGGCGGTTGGGCGGGCAATATCGATTTGAATTTATTCAATATGCGCGGGACGGGGCGCGACTTGACGGTTTCGGGGCAAACAGGGGAATGGGGACGTTCCCTGTCGGCCTCTTACAAGGAACCCTGGCTTTTTGGTACAGGATGGAACGGTATTGTCCGTGGCTTTTTTGAAGAAGACTCGTCTTTTCGGGATGCGCAAGTCGAAGCGGGAGTTTCTCGCAGTATCGGCTTCTTTTTTGACTTTGCGATATTGGGGGGCATGGGAAGTGACAGATGGATTTACACCCTGGAACTGCATTATCGGAACGAAGACCGGGTGATTCTTCCCCGGCACGGGATGCGCATGAACGGCACTTTCCGTGTGAGCAAGGATCGATCGGATTCCCTGAACGCCTTTACGACGGATTTGCATGGGGATGTCCGCCTATATACGCCGCTTTCTTCCGCTTTTGTTTTGCAGACTTCTTTTTGGGCCGGAACGCTGCTTCCGACCGATCGCCGATTTAAAAATGCGGAACTGTTCGCTTTGGGCGGAATGACGGACTTGAAAGGATTCCGAAACGGCTTTTTCAGGACTCGAGCCTATGGCATCGCCGAAATGAATTTGCAATGGCGTGCGCTGGAAAGTACCGCATTCCATCTGTTTTTTGAACCGGCACTGCATCGTGCCCGAACTCCGGCTCATGGTTGGGAGGATTCCTACAGTTACGGAGTCGGCATTTCCCAGTATCGGGGCTATTGGAGTTTTTCTCTCTACTACGCTCTGCGAAATGGAAAGGACCCTTTGGACGGGCTCTTGCACTTCGGTGTGAAGACGCTTTTTTAGTGGAAGGCGAGCCTTTGCCTTTGTGGTTCCGCGGATTTGTGAACGCTCCTCTGGACTTTTGAACCAAAGCTTGCGGCTTTTGCCCTACAGAATCGGCGTCTTGGATTTTTCTCCGGCGATTTCCCGGACGAATCGGGGAACCAGATAGCCGGGAAGGCGCTTTCGCAATTCTTTCATGATTTTCAGCGCATCGCCGTCGGGAATTTCAAAGTGGGCGACTCCGGTCGCATGATCCAGCTGGTGCAAGTAGTAGGGGAGGACTCCTTGCGAAAAAAGTTTTTGCGAAAGCGCTGCGAGCACTTCGGCGGAATCATTGACGCCTTTCAGCAAAGTCGATTGGTTCAAAAGAACGGCTCCGATGCTGGCAAGGTTTGCGAATACGGCGGCGGAAGCGTCATCGAGTTCGTTCGGGTGATCCACGTGGGAAACGAAGACGAGCTTTTTTTGAAGAGCCGCGTTTTTCAAAATGGGGAACAGGGAACGGTCTCTTTGCGGATCCAGCACCTGAGGAAGGGTCACGGGAATGCGGGAATGGATTCGGAGCGTCGTTATCGCGGGCTTGGAGAGAACGATGTCGAACAGGCTGGCTAGGTCCGTCGGGGAAAGCATCAGCGGGTCGCCCCCCGAAAAAATAATCTCGCGAATCTCTGGCGAAGACGAAAGCAGGCGGTTCAAGCGGTTGGCAAAATTGGTCGGCGCCCTTTTGGGTTCTGCCCGGCGAAAGCAGAATCGGCAATGCAGACTACAGGCGAAAGTCGGCTCCACCAGAATGCGTCCTGCGTATTTTTGCAGAATGCCGGGTTCCTTTTCGCTTTGGGAGTCTCCGACGGGATCGTCGATAAAGCCTTCGACCTTTCTATTTTCTTCTTCCGTCGGCAAAATTTCGCGCAGAAGCGGGTCGTTCGGATCGTTTTTGCGTATCTTGGAAGCAAAATGGCGAGAAACCAAAAAGGAAAAACGGGAGTTGGCTGCTTGAATCGGCGGGGAAGGCAATTCCAGAAAGGCAAAAAGTTCCTTTATGCTGGTGAAAAAGGCTGAAGTTTTAGTCATATTTTTCTATCTTAACCAAAAATCTTTTATAAGAGGCATATTTATGGGTACAGTCAGCACCAATGAGTTCCGCAAAAAGTTAAAAATTATCGTCGATGCCCAACCGTGGGAAATCGTCGAAAACCAGTTTGTGAAGCCCGGAAAAGGTCAGGCCTTTAACCGTGTCCGCATCAAGAATCTGGTGACAGGCCGCACTCTCGAACGGACCTGGAAAAGCGGGGACACCGTCGAAGAAGCCGATGTGACTTACACGGAAATGACCTATCTCTATAACGATGGCGAAACGTGGTTCTTCCTCGACAATACGACCAACGAAACGATGGAAATTCCGAAAGAGGCGTTGAACGGCGGCGAAGTCTGGCTTTTGGACGGGGCGACTGTTCAGGTGACCTGGTGGAACAACAAGGCGATTGAAGTGATTCCGCCGACCTTTGTCGAAATGACCATCACTTCCGCTCCTCCTGCGGTTCAGGGTAACACCAGCGGCAACGTCATGCGTGAAGCCGTTCTGGAAACCGGCGCCGTCGTGATGATTCCGCTCTTTATCGCCGAAGGCATGAAGATTAAGGTCGATACCCGCGACGGTTCCTACGTGGAACGCGCCAAGTAATCGAATCGGTTTCAGCGAAAATGAATAAAATCCCGAAAGTTTTTTTCGGGATTTTCTGTTTTGGAAAAAGAAGTGAATGGCACGATGCCACAGCCCGTTTTTCATCTGGGACAGCGAGTTAGTGATTAGTTAAAAGTTGGGAGTTAGGAGAAACAAAAAGCAGCACGCCCCATGAGCCTTGGAAGCTTGCTTCCTTTAGGCGAATTGTCCCTTTCAGGGATACTTCAACTATGGAATCAGAGATTCCTAGTTTCAGGGAGCCTCGGAGGAGGATGCCGCTTCTCCTTAACGATTAACTGACAACCGGCAACTCTCCGCATTCGGGGCGAAATTTCCTATATTTGGGCAAAATAATTGTTCAAAGGATTTATCATGGCGAAAACCGTTCAAAATGCACTCAAGGATGTGATTTCCCTTTGTAAGAGACGCGGGTTTATTTTTCCGGGTTCCGAAATTTACGATGGCCTTGCCAATACTTGGGACTACGGTCCCTATGGCGTGGAACTCAAACGCAATATCAAGAATCTCTGGTGGAAAACCTTTGTGGAATCCCGTCCGGATGTCGTCGGGCTGGATTCTTCCATTTTGCTGAATCCCCGGGTTTGGCAGGCTTCTGGCCACGTTTCGAATTTTTCGGACCCGCTGGTCGATTGCAAGGCGTGCCACGAACGTTTTCGCGCGGACCATCTGTTGGAAGAAAAACTGGGTGAAGGCTGCTGCGCCGGAAAGACTTTCCCGGAAATTCACCAGATGATGGCCGATCATGCCATCGAATGCCCCAAGTGCGGCAAGAAGGATTTTACGGAGCCGCGCGCTTTCAATTTGATGTTCCAGACCCAGCTCGGCGTTTTGGAAGGCACGGGTAGCAAGGTCTATCTCCGTCCGGAAACGGCGCAGGGCATTTTCATCAATTTCAAGAACATCATGGACAACGTCCGCCCGAAGATCCCGTTTGGCGTGGGACAGATCGGCAAGTCGTTCCGTAACGAGATTACGCCGGGCAACTTTATTTTCCGCACGCGCGAGTTTGAACAGATGGAACTCGAATTCTTCTGCGAGCCGGGAACGGAAGTGGAATGGTACGATTACTGGAAAAAGTTCTGCGTTTCCTTTGTCGAAGGCCTGGGCGTGAACAAGGAAAAGCTCCGTCTGCGCGAACACGCCAAGGAAGAACTGTCGCATTATTCCAACGGCACTTCGGACATCGAATACAATTTCCCGTTCGGATGGGGTGAACTGTGGGGCATCGCGAGCCGCACGGATTACGACCTGACCCAGCACCAGAAGGAATCCAAAGTCAAGATGGACTACTTCGATGCGGTCAATAACAAACGCTACATTCCTTATGTCGTGGAACCGTCCTTGGGCGTGGACCGTCTTCTTCTTGTCCTTCTTTGCGATGCCTACGATGTGGAAAAACTGGAAAACGGCGAAGAACGCATCGTGATGCACTTCAGCCCGAAGGTCGCTCCGGTCAAGGCGGCGATTCTTCCGCTGGTCAAAAAAGGCAAGGTGAAGGAAGTCGCCGAGAATATCTATAAGGATTTGATTCAGCACTTCAACGTGGAATACGACGAGACGCAGTCCATCGGCAAGCGCTACCGCCGTCAGGACGAACTCGGAACGCCGTTCTGCATTACCGTGGATTTCGACACGATCGGCGAGGGCGACAATGTGAATCCGGAGCTCAAGGGCATGGTCACTGTCCGCGAACGCGATTCCATGAAGCAGGAACACGTCCGGATTGAAGATCTTTCCGGTTGGATCTTCTCCCATTTGAAGTAAGCTGAAGTCGCTATGGAATTGATCGAAAAGGCAAAACGGAGAATTCTGAATTTCCGCGAAAAAATTCAGGATCTTCCCTGGTGGCGCAAAGGGCTGCTTCTCGTTGTGGCGCTTGCGCTCCCGGCGGGCATTTTGCTGGCGACGATTCTTTTTGTCCTTTGGAAAGGTCGAAAAAAATGAAGCTTGGCTTTTCTTCCAGACTTCCGGAGGATCTTTCTGATTCTCCGTTTTTTTTGCAGCTTTCGGCGTTAAAGCGCAAGGTGGGCACTTGGACGGATTTGACGGTTTCCACGCCGCTCTCGGCGGGCATTCCTTTTGATTTGGATTCGGTTTTGTCCGCAGCTTCTGGAAATTTTTCAGTCTGGAATCCGGATTCGAGCGGCTGGCTGCAAACCCGAGAGGCCGTGACGCGCTATTTTGCGGAACGGGGCGGCTCTTTTGATGTGGAGCATATCCAGCTGACGGCGAGTACGAGCGAAGCGTATTCGATCCTATTCAAAACGCTTTGCAATCCGGGCGATGCCATTTTGACGCCTGTTCCGGGCTATCCGCTTTTGTATTCCCTTGCCGCTTTGGAATTTTTGAAAACCTTCCCGTATTTTTTGACATGCGCCGACGGAAAATGGCGTCTGGATTCAGGCTCGCTGTGCGCTTTTCCGCCGCAGACGAAAATTCTTTTAATCGTGTCGCCGAATAATCCGACGGGACATGTTTTTTCCAAAGAGGAATGGAATGCCGCCGTGGAAATGGCGTCCCGTGAAAATTGGGCAATTGTCGTGGATGAAGTTTTTGGCGATTTTATTTATGATGGGACGGAACGCCCGTGGAATTGGGATTCCAAGGATGTTCCCGTGTTTTTTCTGGGCGGCCTTTCGAAATCCGTCGGCTCGCCGCAGCTGAAGCTCGGTTGGACGGCTTATCGTCCGGGGCGTTTGGGCGCACGTTTGAAAGAAGCTGTGGAATATGTGGCGGACGCCTACTTGAGCGTGTCTTCGCCGGCGTTTGCTTTGGCGACTCCGATGCTTTCGCATTCCTTGGAATACAAGGCGAAAATCCAAAAGCGGATTTGCGACAATTTGTCCGTTTTGCGCTCAGTTTTTGGCCAAGTGGAGGTGGTGCCGAATGTGCAGGGCGGCTGGTATGCGGCGTTGCATTTTGACGGGGAAGAGGACGATGTTTTGACGTTGCGTCTCCTTCGGAAACATGGAATTCTGGTGCAGCCGGGATTTCTTTTCGACTTTCCGGAAGACGGTTGGATTGTTGTGAGCCTTTTGACGGAAACGTCCGCTTTTGAACAGGCGTTGCGGAAAATTGCCCTGGAAATCCGCGCTTGCTGACCGCTCGCCGCTACCCCCTAATCACTGATCCGGTCGGACTTTATTTTTCTGTCGCCTTATACACGCCGTTCCAGACTTCTCCTGCTTTGACTGGAGGATTTAATTTATACGTCTGGCAGCGGGCAATAAAGACTTCGGAGGGCGTGGGCGGAGAACCCGGATCTTTTTCTTGCGTATGGGGTTCCAAAAGTTTGCACTCTTCAAATGCGGCAATGGCTTCGTCCCATTTTTCGGCAAAGTAGAGTTCGTGCGCTTTCTTCCAGAAGGAGACCAGGAGCTTGAATTGGCCCGCGTCTTCGTCGGTGTTTGAAGCCAACAGTTCGTAGATTTGAACGGGTTCGGTTTTGCCGACGACATTCACCTTGTCGATGTATCGGGTGATGAATTCGTTTCGGTAGTCCGTTTTGTCGTCGGGATCCTGTTCTCCGGTCAGGACTTCCTTGCTCACTAGAATGTAAACGCCGTATTGCTTAGCGATGCTTTCCAGCCGGGAAGCCAAATTCACGGCGTCGCCCATGATGGTATAATTTTTCCGCGTTTCCGAACCCATGTTGCCGACGACGATTTCCCCGGAATTGATGCCGATTCTCGTGTGCATTTTGTAAACGGAATCCGGCCAGTCCGCTTTGCCGTTTTCCGATTCGGCTTTCCAGCGGGCGCGCAGCAGCAACTGGTTCTTTTGCATGGAAAGGGCGCAGAGGAGAGCGTTTCTTCGTTGATTTTTCAAAGGCGATGGCGCGCCGAAAAAGGCGATGATGGCATCCCCTTCGTATTTGTCCAAAGTTCCCTGGTGTTCTTCCTTGAGAATGTCCGTCATGACGCTCAGGTAGCTGTTCAACAGGACGACCAGTTTTTCGGGGTCGCCTATCTTTTCCGAAAAGGAAGAAAATCCCTGGATGTCCGTAAAATAGGCGGTCAGGTATTTCTTTTCTCCGCCGAGTTTCGGGAGCGTTTCGCTATTCAGCATCTGGTCGATTAAAACACTGGAAATATATTGTTTGAAGGATTTGTCCAAAAACGTCTTGTCCCGGTTTTCAAAATAGAAGCGGACGAGGAAGGAACCGAGGAACGCCCAGAAAATTTCGATGATATATGTTGCACAGCCGATATAGAAGCCGTTTTTGAAAAAGTGGAACGAAATGAAGACGTTTAACATCATCAGGCAGATAAGAAGCAGAATCGCCAGATACTGGAAGGCAAAAAGGCCGATGAGAATCGCGAGAATCGCCATGACGATGTATAAAGCCGGATGGGGAAAATCCGAAATCATATAATCGTTGTTCAGAATGTTGTCCATGATGGTGGCGTGGACGAGGACGGCGGGGAAATGATCTTCTTGAGGCGCGTTGTAGAAATCGAACATGGCGGGAGCCGCACTGCCCAAAATGAAAATTTTTCCCTGATAGGTTTCGGGGGGAATCCTGCCTTCGATGACGTCGTAATAGGAAAGGTGCTGAAAGGTACGCTGCTGTGCGGGAATGTTGTAAGCGCTTTTGTAGTGCAGGATAAAATCCCCGTGTTCGTCGATGGGGACTTGTTTTCGCTTGCCAAAACGGATTTCTTCACCCGGTTTCAGTCCGCGGATTTGATTGGTGTCGGCTTGGAAAATTTCGGCGAGGACATCGGGCGAGAAAATGGAGAAGTTGGAAACCCAGCGTTTCTTTTTTTTGCTGTAGTGGAAATCCAGCAGGGCGGAGAGCCAGCTGCTTTCGCCTTCGCGCAGATTTTGGATTTCCGGTTGGAAAAAGCGGATGATTTCCCTGTCGTAATCGCTCAATTCTTCGTCGTCCATATCGAAGTCGCCTTCATTGGTCAAAATGGTGACGTTTCCATCTTCGTTTTTGAGTGCTTGGACTTGAGACGTGATTTCTACGAAATTTTCGGCGAGGCTGTCCTGAGGTTCCTGGGAAAGGAGCGATTTATATTGCAGGAGATGCCGGATCATCGGGTAGGTGATTTGCGGATAGGTTGTGCGTAAAATTCCGGAACTGTCGCGGTAAATGGCGAAAGGTTTTCCCAAATCGGCGTATTTCCCCGGAATGATTTGTACCGAATCCGGATTCGCCTGAAAAAGATGCATCAGGGCCGAGATGGAAAGAATCGGGTAAACCTGGGATTTTTCTTCGGGCCATATTGCGGAATTGGGAAAGCGGTAAAACAGGCGCATTCGGCGGACAATGCCGTCGTCGTCAGGGGTCGCGTTGACGACTCCAAAATTTTTGGACGCGTTGGAAAGCTCCGGGAAAACATTGTCGAGAAGATCTTTCTCTTCGATTTGAGAGGGGTCGGAAACTTGCTCTAGCTGAAATACCGGTCTGGAACGGATTTGCTTTGCCCGATTTCCCGTGCTAAGGGGCATCCATTGCGATTGGTGCTTGTAGTCCGTTCTGGAGCTGAATGTTCCGCACACAATGACGTTGTTGTTTTGGGCGATGGTTCTCACCAGAATGGAATCGTAATCGTAGGACTGGCGGATTTTGTTGAAGTCCGCACGCCAATCGCGATCTGGGTAAAGTTCGCCGAGTACTTTTTCGGTGCGCCTGGCATTTCTGTTTCCGAAGTCGGCGTTTTTAAATAGGATGTCGAATGCGATGGCGGCCGCTCCGCCTTTTTCCAAATTTTGTACGACTTTGGCGTGGGTTTCCCGCGTCCATTCGTTATAGGGACCATATTTAGAAAGAGAGTTCTCGTCGATATCTACAATCAGAATGTCCTCGGAATGGCTTTCTTCATGGTCGGAGAGATATTTGGAAAATCCGTCGTAAAAAATGTATTCGGCACGGTGAAGAATGTCGGAGGGAATCAGAAGCAGGACTAGCGTCATGATAACGCCGGCGAGGAGCCCTGCCAATGTGCGCTTGATTTTTTTGGGATGCTTGAATTTCACAAGCAAAACATAGCAAAGAAAATGAATGATGCGGCAGTGCAAGCGGCGGAGAAGAAATCGATTCTCCTAACTTTCCACTAACCACTAACTTGTTTTGCAGCGTCTTCCGTTTCCAATTTCTTCCGGCGAATTGGAAATGTTGGCGGTTCGCCGCGTCGCTTTCGGGGGCGCATTTTCAAAGGAACGGTTTTGCTTTTGCACCGAGGCAAAATCCTTCGGGAAAATAAATTATATTTGCTCCCGTATGAAAAAACGTTCCAAACAAAAGGGAAAGCAAATGGATCCGAAAACGCCCAGACGGATTTTGGGCGTTATATTGCTGGCTTTTGGATTCTTGCTGCTGGTTTCGCTGGTCTCGTTTATCGGCAGTGAAAAAAATGGGCTTGGCCCGATTTTTGGGACAGCGGTTCCGCAGGCTTTTATTTATGTGTTTGGAAAGTTCTCGGCAACCATGGTGTCCGTCTGCTCGATATGCTGGGGAATTTGGATTCTTCTTTCCAGGGAATGCCCGAAATATTTAAAAGTTTGTTTCGGCATATCCATCCTTTGCGTTCTTTGCCCGGCGATATTTTCTCTGCTCGCCGCCCATTCCGGAAACCTGTCTTTAAATGACGAAGCTTTGTATGCGTCGGGAGGTCGTTTCGGTTTCTTTTTGGTGCACACATTGCTTTGGCCTGTTTTTGGAAAAGAAAATTTTGTCCTGCCGTTCCTCTTTTTGCTTTTAGTTCTCCTTGTTGTTTTTGTAGCCTTTTTTCATTTCCCGTTGGCGAAATTGGGATTTTTAAAAATGCCTTTTGTCGGCTTTGCCGGTTTTGTCCGCTGGATGTTCGCCCGTTCGGAAAAGGAAATTGCAAGCCCGAAATCGGATTTGAAAAAAACAAAAGGAACTGCGGAAAAATCTTTGGAAAAAGCAAAAGCCAAGGCGGCGAAAGCGAACGAATGGAATAGCGATTATACCATGTTGGGCATCGAAGCGAAACCGTTTCGCGGAGTCGCAGGCGCATTTGACGGAACTCTTCCTGTAGAGCAGCCCGCTCCGTTCCGGGAAGAAACGGAAACGCCGTCTTTGGTGAGTCCGGAGGCGACCGCTTCGGAAACGCCTTCCAACGAAGAGGCTTCTTCCAATGTGGCGGAGAGGGAAATCGAAGAGAAGGAACGCTATTTGCGCGAAAACGAAAAGCGCATGGGCGCCTTGGAAGTCCGAGCGTTGCGAGACGAAATTGCCCACTTGCGTCAGGTTCAGCAAATGAACAATTGGGAAAACGACCGCCATAGCCGTCCG
The DNA here is from genome assembly GCF_900167415.1 of Fibrobacter intestinalis. Taxonomy (GTDB): domain Bacteria; phylum Fibrobacterota; class Fibrobacteria; order Fibrobacterales; family Fibrobacteraceae; genus Hallerella; species Hallerella intestinalis. The sequence goes on from NZ_FUWU01000019.1 coordinate 45,556, forward strand.
ACAATTAAAGGCGTTGTGGTGCGCGGAAACGATTTTGCCAAGAAAGATTTGCCCGAGGAGATCGGTCCGGAAAATCTTCAGGAAGTAAAGGCTCCCGCAGAAGAATCTGCGGCGGATTTGCCGTCGGAGTCCCCTCAGACCGCGGAAAATACGACAACGGAATTGCGCTATGACGAATATGTGATTCCCCAGGTCGCCGAAATTCTCGATACGCCGCCGGAGCAGAAGCCAGACTATACGGCGGAAGAACTGGATGAAATCAGTCACCAGTTAGAAGAGCAATTGGAAAATTTTAAAGTGAAAGGGAAAGTTCTGGGCATTTCGACGGGACCGATGATTACCCGTTTTGAAGTGGAACCCGGGCCGGGCGTGAAGGTCTCGCGTTTTACGACTCTCCATGAAGATTTGGCCCTGGCGCTGAAAGCGAAGTCCATTCGGATTCTGGCTCCGATTCCCGGAAAGTCCCTGGTCGGCGTGGAAGTGCCGAATCGCAAATTGCAGACGGTCTATTGTCGGGAGATTTTTGAAAGCCCTCTATTTAAACCGCAGCCGGATAAATTGATTATCGCTTTGGGCAAGGACATTACCGGAAATTCTTATACGATGGATCTTTGCCGCGCACCGCACATTTTGATTGCCGGTCAGACGGGTTCGGGCAAGTCGGTTTGCATCAACACGCTGATGGCGAGCCTTCTTTTCAGCAAGTCTCCCGATGAATTGCGGATGATTCTGGTGGACCCGAAAGTCGTGGAATTGAAACTCTACGAGAACATTCCGCATTTGCTCGCTCCGGTGGTCACGCAGCCCGATGTCGCCGTGAGCGCTTTGCGTTGGGGCTGTGTGGAAATGGATCGCCGTTATGAAGTTCTCGCTCAGTATAAAGTGCGAAATCTGGTCGGCTATAATCAAAAACGCCGGGAACAGCAGGAATTGATTCGCCAGATAGAAGAAAAGAAGGCGGCTTACGAATCGGCGAAGGCCCTTGCCGAAAAAATCGAAGAAGAAAACCGGCAAGAGGTGGAACGGGCGACTGCCAGCGGGGAATCTCCGGCTCTTCAGGTGGTTCCCGAAATTCCCGACCCAAAGGATATCCCTCCGATGCCCACGGACATCATGGAAAATATGCCCTATATCGTCGTGGTCATCGACGAACTTGCCGATTTGATGATGGTGGCGGGAAAGGAAGTGGAAAAATACATCGCCCGGATTGCGCAAAAGGCGCGAGCGGTCGGAATCCATCTGGTCATTGCGACGCAGCGTCCTTCGGTCAATGTGATTACGGGGCTTATCAAGGCGAACCTTCCCGCGCGAATCAGTTTTAAGGTCGCTTCCCTTGTGGATTCCCGGACCGTAATGGATCGGGGCGGTGCAGAAAAACTGCTCGGTCGGGGCGATATGCTCTACCGTTCTGGGGACGATCCGGAACCGATTCGTGTGCACGGCGGCTTTTTGACGGATGAAGAAGTGGAGAAGCTGGCGGATTTTTGCGCGGACCAGAATGTGCATTTTGAAAGATTGGAGTCCTTTGACGTGGACGATCCTGCCGAGGATGCCGAAAACGCCGACGGCGCCGCCAATCTGTCTGGTAAAATTGACGGGTTGGCCATGGATGTCGCTCGCTACGGCATGGAGCGAGGCTCCCTTTCCGCTTCCGAAGTGCAACGCCATTTCTCTGTCGGGTTCAGCCGTGCGGGAAAAATTCTGGATCAGCTGGAAAGGTTGCGAGTCTGCGGACCGAAACGCGGTTCCAAGCCCCGCGAAATGCTGGTGAACGACGAACAGTCCCTTTATGACCTATGGCCTCGCTGAACTCTAAAACTCGGGCTCCTCGCAATCGGACGCTGACCATTTCTTCCGAAGAAATCGCTCGCTTGCAAAAGCGGCTTGTTGTGGATTCCGGGGAAAATTCCTTGCCGACGCTTGTCGAAAAAACGATTCTTGGGGATTCTTTGCGAGTCCTTCCCAAGATTCCGTCCTCTTTTGCGGATTTGCTCATTGTGGATCCGCCATACAACCTTTCCAAAAATTTTAATGGCAACCGCTTTTCTGCCATGTCGTCTGAGGATTACGAAGCCTATCTCGATTCTTGGATGGGGGAACTTGTCCGGATTTTGAAACCGGAGGGCTCGCTTTACGTTTGTGGCGATTGGAAATGCACGTCGGCAATTCAGCGTTCTATTGAAAACAAATTAACGGTGATGAACCGCATTTCCTGGGGACGCGAAAAGGGACGAGGGGCTTTGTCAAACTGGAAAAACAGCATGGAGGATATTTGGTTCGCCGTCAAAAATCCGAATGCTTACACCTTTCATGCGGACGCGGTGCGCTTGCGCCGACGGGTAATCGCTCCCTATAAAACGGATGGCCTTCCAAAGGATTGGCTCGATTCGGATTGCGGAAAATTTCGTGATACGGCTCCATCGAATTTTTGGGACGACATCAGCATTCCCTTTTGGAGTATGCCCGAAAATACGGATCATCCCACCCAGAAACCGGAAAAGCTTTTGGCAAAACTGATTTTAGCTTCTTCCAATCCGGGCGATATGGTTTTTGATCCCTTTTTGGGAAGCGGGACGACAAGCGTTGTCGCTAAAAAATTGGGCCGCCGTTTTTGTGGAATCGAGCAAAATCTGGAATACGCCTGCCTTGCGGAAAAAAGATTGGAGCTGGCGGAATCGGACAATTCCATTCAGGGTTATACGGATGGTATTTTTTGGGAAAGGAACTCCCTTGGTGCGCAGAAATGCAAGACGAAAAAATAAAATGGCGTTCGTCGCCGCCCCCTAAAATGCCTGGCGTGCAGGTGATTCTCGACCAGAATCTCGAAGAGCTGGTTCCGTTTATCGACTGGTTTTACTTTTTTTACGGCTGGCGGATTCCGGGAAAATTTCCGGAACTTTTGGAAGGGGACTCGCCTAAGGCGGAAGCCGCGCGGAAACTCTACGGCGATGCGCAAGAATTGCTTCAAAAGGCGATAGCGAAAAAGTGGATTCGGGCGAATGGAATCTGTGGAGTGTTTCCGGTAAATCGCCATGGAGAAACTCTGGAATTGCGTTCCGAATTTGGCTCGTTCCGCTTTGAATTTTTGCGGGAACAGGAAGTGCGCAGTGGCATTTGCAGAAATCGATCGCTGGCGGATTTTGTGAACCCGAAGGAAACGGATTACATGGGACTCTTTGCGGTTTCCGCCGGTTTCCAGATCGCGGAACAGTCGGAAGAGTTCAAAAAGAAAGGCGATGAATATTCGGCGCTACTTCTCCAATCGCTGGGCGGTCGCCTGACCGAGGCTTTTTCCCAAAAATTGCACTTGGACGTGATGAAAAAGTATTGGGGCTATTTGCCGGAAAATGCGGAACCCTTTGGAATAAGGCCTGCTCCCGGGTATCCGGCTTGCCCGGACCATACGGAAAAACTGCCGATTTGGCAAGCGATGCGGGTTCAGGAAAAAACGGGGATCGCTCTTTCGGACTCGTTTATGATGATTCCCGAAAATGCGACTTGCGGCTATTATTTTGCGCATCCGAAAAGCGGCTATTTTTCCATCGGGAAAATTGGCGAAGACCAGCTTTTGGAATACGCCCGGCGCAAGAATTGGACGTTGGAAACGGCGCGCAGATGGTTGTGCCCTCGAGAATAAATTATATTGACTCGCGATGGTGGATATCTGCTCCTACGTTTTGATCTTGGCGTCTGTAGTTCTATTTGGTTACAGCCTTTCTCGCCTTATCGATGGCTTTAGCACGGTTCAAAAGAAAATGCAGGATTATCGGCAGATGCTTGCGGAATACGAAGCCCCTCCTGATGCGACCCGCCGGATCAATACTTTGCAAAACGGCTTTCTGGCGCTGGGTTATGTCGTGCTGGCGCATCTCGCCGGTTTCACTTTGTGGTTTCTCGCTTTAATGGCTGCGAAATTTACGCTTTCCTGCTGCTTCTCGGACAAGCTGCATTGCCTTGTCATCCACAGGGAACGTACGCTTTCCAGACGCTTTTACGGGCTTCTCAAAGCGGACGCCCTGCTGAATATCTTTTTGAGTGCCTTCTTGCTCCTTGTGCTTGTTCTATGATAGGACCTTCTCTAAAAATGCCTTTTCAAAAATTCGGTTGCGACGCGTTGCGCTGTTTCGGGTTGCTTCGTTGCTCCGCTTTTCGGGGTGTCTTATCGGTTGCCGAACCCGTCGAAATATCCTCGGTCTCTCTCGACGTTCCTTCTCCAGCGCCATTTTTAGAGGGACCATGAAAAAAATTCTGTTTTTGGCACTCTGTTTTTTCTCGGCTTCTTTTGCTCAAAAAATGCCTTTTGTTGTCGGCGCTGTCGCGGAATCCGGTTACGGCATTTTGGATGACGGTTCGGAAGGGGCGGGGCTAAACAGGATGACTCCTTTTGTCGGCATCTGGTTGCAGGGCATAGGCGCATTGCGCTTGGGCTATGGCATTTACAATTATTCGCGAACGGACGGCGAGGGCGATCATCTTTCGGTTCGTTCCCGGGCATTGAACGTCTCTTTGAATATCGCGCCGGGCGGAGCCGGACGTCCTTATTTCATCGGGTCTTTTTCCCGCGCCCGAAAGCTCTCCAATATCGGGGACGTAACCTGGTATGAATGGGGTGTTGGGGGTGGGGCGACTTTTCAGGTGCTTCCCACGGCGGCTATCGTCACGGAGTTGGAATACCGCTGGATTCTTTCCCATTACGATCCGGTCGCGGATTTGCGTGTAAAAGGAAGCCGTCTTCAATTTAATGTCGGTTTTATGGTCTATGTCTTCTAAATCGGTCGCTATTTTCGGCGGAGCTTTTGACCCGGTTCATCGGGATCATGTTCGCCTTGCCCGCCTTTGCTTGGATTTAAAACTTTGCGATGAACTCTGGTTTGTTCCGAGTCCCGACAGATGGGACAAAAAACTTTTTGCCTCTCCGGCAGATAGGCTTGCCATGCTGGATCTGGTGGTGGGCGACGATCCGCGCATTCGTGTTTCTGAAATGGAATTGAACATGGGAGATTATCGGGGTTCCTATGTTTCGATGAGTTTGTTCCGCGAAAAATTTCCGGGCGTGAATTTCCGGCTCCTTGTCGGGGCGGACAGCTATCTGGGCATTCCGCATTGGCGGGATCCCTTGCATTTTTTTGGAACGGAATTTAACGGTGCTCAGCTCCTCAAAGAATTTGAACTGATTGTTTTTGAACGCCGGGGTTCTCCGAAACCCGACATGGCGGGGCACTTGGCAAAAGGCTATGCGCAGATGTTCTGGGTAGGACGCGAACAGAATTTTGACGGCAAATATGCGAGCAGCGAAATCCGCAAGGAACTTTTCTTTGGTTCCGGAAAAAAGCCGGAAGGCCTGGATGAAAAAGTGTTCGACTATATCCGAAACAATAATTTGTACCGTCTATGAACGAAGTTCCGAGCACTCTTTTTTTTGAAAGCGTCGTCCGCAACGAACAGCGAGGCTTTTTCCTTGTAGATGCGCTGGCAGCCCGCTTTACCTACCTCTCCCGGGACGCATGGCGGCAAAAGATTTTAAACGGCGTAGTCACTTTGAACGGCGAAGTGGCAAGTCCCGAAACGATTGTGCAGGCCAAGGATAAAATTGTCTATCGGGTGGACGATTACGCCGAACCGGAAGTGCCTACGCATTTTGAAACGCTCTATCGCGACGACGATTTTTTGATTCTTTCCAAACCGGCGGGAATCCCTGTGCACCATACGGGCCGCATCTTTTACAATACGTTTACCGGAGTCGTGCGCCGCGCTTTTCAAAACGATGAAATTTCGCCGATGCACCGCTTGGACAGGGACACGGGCGGCATCATGGTTTTGGCGATGAATGCGGATACTTTAAAGCGCTTTGAAAAATCACTGGAGCACATTCTTTTGCGCAAGTTGTACTTGTGCGTTGTCCGCGGGAGTTTCCCCGAAGGCGAAACGGTTTGCGAGTTGCCTTTAGCCGAAGATCCGCAGCATAAGATTCGCATCAAGATGTTCCCTCGCGAAAATGGAAAGCCCTGCAAAACCGTTTTTCGCAAAGTGGCGGAATTTCGGGAAAACATCGGCGATATCGAAGCCCCTTTTTCCGTTGTCGAAGCGGAACTTTTCACGGGTCGCAAGCACCAGATTCGGGCGCATCTCGCGAGCCTTGGCCATCCGATTGTCGGGGACAAACTTTACGATTTTGACGGGTCGTTTTATTTGAAACTCGTCGAAGGGCCGCTTTCGGAAGACGATTTCCGGATTCTGGGCGCGCACACGCAGATGCTTTTCGCCTATCGCGCACAGATTGCCATTCCTGGCAAAAATTCGGAGTGGTTTATGGCTGCCAATTTCCCAGAGGAAATGCGGCAAGTCGTGCAAAAAATTCCCCAGAAGTGGTTTTAGGCCATTTTTAAAATTTGGGACTTATATACAAAACTCCACCCGATTTGCTTGCCCTTCGACAGGCGGTTCCTGAGTTTATCGAAGGGCAGGGACCGGTTAAGAGTTAGGAGTTGGGAGTCGGAACAGAGAACTGAATTCTCACTTCCAACTTCCCAACTGCCCACTCAATATCACCGGCAACCTTGAATTCGTCCATTTGCCCATCCATGTCGGCGAATATCCGTATTTGGGCGTCTTTTGTGGAGAAGTTCGCTTGACGGCGGGGACAATTTTCTATTTTTTGCGCCAAGTAGTTGCATTTGTCCCGGATCTGCAGACCAGAATCGCCAAATTCCACTGGGTGCAGGCAGAGATGGGGCTAAAAGTAATTCTTTCACATAAAACCAAAAAGGAAATGGACGGCATATGGCTACCATTACAAAAGAAAAGATTCAGGAACTCACCGCCAAGTTCGGCGCTAATGAAAACGATACCGGAAACGTCCGTGTACAGATTGCGATTCTCACGGAAAGAATCAAGAACCTCACGGAACACGCCAAGGCCAACAAGAATGACCACCATTCTCTTCGTGGCTTGTCCTTGATGGTTGCCCAGCGCAGAAATCTGTTGAAGTATTTCAGCAATAAGGACATCAATGCGGCTCGTCAGCTTATCAAAGACCTCGGCCTCCGCGGTTAATTTTTAAGGATGCTTATGGAATATCAAATGCTAGCGCCTAAAGAGGCGACGGCAAAGCTCCCCGACGGAACGGAAGTCGTTCTGGAGACGGGGCGTCTTGCCAAGCAGGCTTCGGGATCTGCGGTTGTTAAAATCGGAGATGCCTTTGTTCTGGCTACGGTCTGCTTTGGACCGGAAAAGGACGGAGACTTTTTCCCGCTGACTGTGGAATATCGCGAAAAGGCTTATGCTGCCGGACGTCTTCCTGGTGGATATAATAAGCGTGAAGCGGGCCGTCCGAGCGACGAGGAAATTCTTTCCGCCCGTATCATCGACCGTCCGATTCGTCCGATGTTTCCGGAAAACTTCACCCGTGAAGTACAGGTCATTGTAAACGTCCTTTCTGCGGACAAGAAGTTTGCGCCGGACGTATTCGGTGTCTCTGCGGCGTCTTTGGCCATCGGTCTTTCCGAACTGCCGTTTGAAGAACAGGTTGCGGCGGTTCGTGTTGCCGTCATCGGAGACGAATACATTGTCAATCCGTCCTATGAACAGGTTTCTGTAGCCGATCTGGATCTCGTGGTCGCCGGTACGGAAAACTCGGTCTGCATGGTGGAAGGCGGTGCTTACGAAGTTTCCGAAGATACGATGATCAAGGCGATTACGACCGGGCATGAAGCGATCAAGGTTCTTTGCAAAGCACAGGCTGAACTCGTCGCCAAATTTGCCAAGCCGAAAATGGTCCTCACCCCGAAGAACAAGGGCGAAGCGCATGAAAAGCTCGTTTCCACGGTCAAGGAAGTCATTTTTGACGAATTGAACGAGGCGCTTCACGCTAATATGGTGAAGACGCAGCTTTATCCGAAAATGGCCGAACTGGAAGCCAAGGTCGTCGCTGATCCCAAGATTCTTTCGATTATCGGTGAAGGCGATGCCCAGGATCCGGCGCTCCTCGCCGATGCGAAGGCCATTTTTGCCGAATTGGAACGCACGACGATGCGTATGATGATTTTGAATGAAGGTCGTCGTATCGATGGTCGTGCCACGACAGAGGTTCGCCCGATTGAAATTCAGTTGGGACTCCTTCCAAGCGTGCACGGCTCCGCCGTCTTCCAGCGCGGCGAAACCCAGGCTCTGGTCAGCTGCACTCTCGGCACCAAGGCCGATGAACAGCGCTACGAAACCTTGCAGGGCGAAGGCTCCAAGAGCTATATGCTCCATTACAACTTCCCGCCGTTCTGCGTCGGGGAATGCAAAAAGCTCGGCATGTCTCGTCGTGAAATCGGGCACGGCCACTTGGCGGAACGTTCGCTCAAGGCGGTTCTTCCCGTCACGGAAGATTTCCCGTACACCATTCGCATTGTTTCGGAAATTTTGGAATCCAACGGTTCCTCTTCGATGGCATCCGTCTGTGGCGGAACTCTCTCGTTGATGGACGCCGGTGTTCCTATCAAGGCTCCGGTTGCGGGCGTGGCGATGGGACTCATTTCCGAAACGGGTCATGCCGATGATGCCAAGATCAAAATCCTCACCGACATTACCGGAACGGAAGACCACCTTGGCGATATGGACTTCAAGGTCACGGGTACTGAAGAAGGTATCACTGCGTTCCAGATGGACATCAAGATCAAGGGCATCACCCCGGAATTGATGCGCAGCGCTTTGGAACAGGCTCGTGCAGGCCGCTTGCATATTTTGGGCAAAATCAAGGAAGCGATTCCGGCTCCGCGAGACCATTTGTCTCCGAAAGCTCCGACCATGCTCAAGATGCGCATTCCGACAAGCAAGATTCGCGACGTCATCGGTTCCGGTGGCTCCGTTATCAAGGGAATGCAGGCGCAGACGGGTTGCCAAATCAATATCGAAGAATCTGGCGATATCGATATCGCGGCACCGAACGCCAAGGCTGGTGCCATCTGTCGCCGTATGATTGAAGAGCTGACTGCCGAACCCGAACCGGGTCGCATCTATAAGGGAAAAGTCAAAACGATTCAGCCGTTTGGCGCATTCGTTGAAATTCTTCCCGGACGAGATGGACTTGTACATATTTCCGAACTTGCCGACTATCGAGTCGAAAAGGTCGAAGATATTGTTCACGTGGGTGACGAAGTTACCGTTCTCTGTCTCGGCATTGATCCGAAGGGAAAGGTCAAGCTTTCGATCAAGGCACTTCAGCATCAGGAAAAACCGGCAGAGCCGCAGGGAGATGCTCCCGCAGAGCCGCCGCAAGCCTAGTCTGTTTTAGCGACAAAAAAATCCCGAACATCCGTTCGGGATTTTTCTATTCTGGCATGGATTTAAAAGCTGGAAGGCGAATGCTACGGAACGTTGAAGCGAAAAAGTTTGACTCATCCGCAAATGGATAAAATCCAAAAGCAGAGTGAGGCTATGCTCCATAGGATGGCATTTCTGAAGCTGTGCTTTTTACCGACAGCGCAGAAGGTGACAATCGAAGTAAAGGTCAAATAAATGCTGAAAAAATAGCAGATGCCGGATTGAATGCCTTCGGGAATCCATCGTGGGGAACATCCTCCTTGAGCTAAAACAACGTAAATCGCAAAAATTTGAAACAGCGAGGGAAGAACCAGGGCTTTTCGCATTTCTGGTTTTATTTCTTTCCAGGTCAGCACCAGTTCTATCGCAATGGCAAGAGCTGCTACGGTAGATAAAATGGGTAAAGCAATCATGTTCTGCAAGATAGTTTTTTAGGGGATTGTAAACGATTCCTTTGGAAAAACGGCAGAAGTATTTTGCTCTAAAAATTCTTGTCGTTCCGCATATGAATTCAAGAAATCTTTTCAAGTGAATGTCGTCGGCTGCGTTTGGGATAAAATTTTACCGGGAAATTTATGGTTTCGTCGTTCCAAATTTTCATGATTTTTTGATAAAACGGATTTACGCTTTTCATTTTGCTGGGAAGAACGCCTCTTTTAAAATCGGTGGCGAGCCTCTGCAAAGGCTAGGAGACTAGCGATTAAAAAATTAGCCGCTAATAGTTATGGCGAGGAATGAACGCCGAGAGTCACGTGATGTGCGATGCGTATTTAAAAGATTGCTTTCCTATATAGTCCTCCCTTAAAATCCCGTCCAGCCCGCATAACTATTGGGAAAAACTGATTTCTACCCTGTGAAAATATTGCAAGGATTTCTAAAATATGA
>NZ_FUWU01000101.1 GCF_900167415.1 Fibrobacter intestinalis
CTTATCGCCATGTATGAACATAAGATTTTTGTACAAGGCGTGATTTGGAACATCAACAGTTACGACCAGTGGGGCGTTGAACTCGGCAAGCAGCTCGCCAAGAAGATCCTTCCGGAACTTGCCAAGGCCGACGCCGAACTGAACCACGACAGTTCCACCAACGGGCTCATCAAGTGGTTCAAGGCTCACCAGAAGTAAGCCGGTGCCGCAGGGTAAACCACCCCCGCACCTAAAAATTAAAAAGGCCGCGACAATCAAGTCGCGGTCTTTTAGCATTAGCACAAAAAAATATATATATTATCTGTTATACAAAGGATTTATAAGTCTATATGGAACTTTATCACGGTAGTAACATAGTGGTTTCCGTTCCCGAAATCAGAACTCCGTCTCACCGACTTGATTTCGGCACAGGATTTTACACAACCACGAGTTTTGACCAAGCCAAGCGCTGGTCGATTAGTAAAGCGAAGTTAGAAAAGAAAGGCTCTGCAACGGTTTCTGTTTTCACTGTTCCTGACGATTTTCTTCAAAACAAAAATTTAGATATTCTTGATTTCAAAAAAGCTGATGAGCAATGGCTTGACTTTGTTATCGCGAACAGGACGGACAAAGACTTCATTTATGAGCACGACATCGTGAAAGGAGCAGTCGCAAACGATAGGGTTTTTGCCAGTCTTAACGCTTTTGAATCCGGCTTCATGGACAAGCCCACCTTACTAAAAGAACTTCGCACCTGGGTCTATGTGGACCAAATCCTGTTTCATACAGAAAAGGCTCTTCAAATTCTTAAATTCTCGAGGGCAGAACAGGTATGATTCCCGAAATTACACAAAAAAATGTCCGACTTTTTATTCCGTATAAAGTCGCAAAAATCTGCGACGAATTATGTCGGCAAGACCACTTGACGGCTTCAGAAGCGATTCTTAAATTCTACAAAAGTAAATTAAGCCGCTCACTCGGCCAAGAAGACACAAAACTTTGGCAACTGGGTTGGGTTGCTTTATATGACATGTATAAGGAAGAGATACATGAACACTGAGGACTTGGCATTTTGGCTCTCTTGGTGTATTGAAGAATACGCTTCCAGCAAAGGCAAGCCCGCCTCTGACATCGCTCAGTTTTTTGAAAAAACAGGCGTGCTTCAGTATCTTTCCGAAAATGCAGAAATACTGCACACACAAGGAAAGTCTTTTATATTTGACTGCATCGAGAAATTTTTGCAGAACAATCACTGAATTCTAAAATTCATACCCCAACGCTGCATACCCCTTCTTGCGCTTGGCGAGCATACGCATGAGTACGGGGACATCGACATCTGCGTAGTCATAAACCTGAACTTCGGTTTTGCCCACGGCCATGCGGTGTAATCGACCTACATATTGAGCCAATGTACCCTTCCATGAAATTGGAAATGGCAAGAACAGCGTGTCAAGTTCCGGCAAGTCGAAGCCTTCGCCGATATAACGCCCTGTGGCGAGAATCGCAATGTTCTCGTTTTCCTTAGCCTTATTGATGTCTTCGAAAATTTGTTTCAATTGTTTTTTACCGAAGCCGCCTTTTAGAACAAATAAAGCCGGAATATCATCTTTCATTTTCTCGTAGAACAATTGGATATGCTCCGTACGTTCCGTCAACAGCAAAATTTGCCGACCATTGCGGTAAGTGTTGATTACATCGTCTATAACCATAGCATTGCGGGCTTCATTGTTCCATAATTCTCGGAAAACATCCTGTATCGGTAATTTCGAGTCGTCACTTTGCGGTTTAAAACAGGTTGTTCGTAGAATAACAGAATGCTTGATGCAGCGTTCTTCTGCCTGTTTCTTTGCATTGACTGCGTAACGTACCGGACCAAGATTCATTAGAACAATCGGATGCTGACCGTCTTTTCGGGCAAGTGTTGCCGACAGACCCACTTTGAATTTCGCCCGACTTTCTCGAACAGCTTTTTCGAAAGAGAATGCGGATATGTGGTGGCATTCGTCCACGATGATTTGACCATAGTCGTTTACCCATTCTTCCACGCCGCCTTGCCTGCTGACACTCGTAATAAGGGCAACATCAATCTTCCCAAAGCGCTTTTTCTTTGTGCCACTAATCTGTCCGATTTCTTTTTCGGAATGCCTAAAAATTCCGTAATGCGTTCAACCCATTGTTCCATCAACTGCGCACGATGAACCAGAATAAGAGTATTGACCTTTCTTTGTGCGATTAGCCAAAGTGCGACAACTGTTTTCCCGAATGCCGTTGTTGCCGAAAGGACGCCGAAATCATCCTTAAGCAAGGCCTCCGCAGCAAGCATTTGCTCCGGATAGAGCGTTCCCTGAAATTCCGCATCAATGCTTGTCCCGACATTTCGTTCATCTTGAATTATAGGCTTGATTTTATAATGTGCCAACAGTTCTGTCAATTTGTCTAGGCACCCAATCGGAAGCCCGATATATTTCGCCTGAATATCATAGCAATATAAAATTCGGGGTTTACCCCAAACTGGCAAACGCAACGCCTGTGCTTGATAGAATTCCGGATTCTGGAACGATGCCAGTCGCAAAATGCGGTTTCTCAAAATTGCAGGCAAACCTGTATAGTCGATGAATATTTGGTTGGATAGAACTATATCTATCTTGCTTGGAAGAGGTGCTTCAATTTTTGGAAAAACTGCTTGCTTGGATTGCCGCGGAACGTCTTCATCGCTGGTTTCATTTTCGTAGGCAGGTAAAATCTCATGGTGCAATTGTGCCGATGAAACCTTTTGCTCCACAAAGGCATTCGCATTTTTCTTTATGGCTGAAAGAAAAGCCCACTGGTCTTCGTATGCATTCGATGTCGCCGGATCAATGTAAACGGAATGATTCTTTCGCGAGCCTTCTTTTGTAATGGGAGTGCAATTAGATTGCCCAAGCCACCTTTCGGCATATAATCCTGATTCGGGAAGAACCTATCAAAAGAAGCCAACTTGATTTCAGGGCGGGCGTCCAATGTCTTTGTCAGCAGGAGTGTTCCCAAATCACGAGCCACTTTCGCTTTTATCTTATCTTCAAAGAAAATCCAGACATAGCCTCCATCCCCTGAGCGGGACCGTTCCAGATACGTAAAAATATTTTCCTTTTCACAAGTTGCTATAAACGCTCTCGCATCGTCAAGCCAAGTCTGCTCGTCAAAATCAACAGCAAGGAAGTAGCAACAGTCATCATTCAATAGTGGGTAAATCCCGGCGACAAACGGTCGTGAAAAACTGCTAGATTGCTCAACCCCACACGCAAATGTTTTTCAATGACGGAATCTCCATATGGCACAAATTTGCGATGCGAGCAAAATGCGCATTTTGCCTTCGGCTTTTCACAGACTCCAGCCTTCCATTCGTTTTCGCAAACAGGCTGATAGCCCGATTTCCCGGTTTTTGCGCTTTCGAACCGCCTTGCGAAAACATCCTGTCGCCCTTGAAACAGGTTTTTGAATAACTTGATTTTTTCTTCGACAGGAGAATACTTATCCACCCCTTTCAATTCGGAAATCTCCGCATTCTGCCGAACTGGATTTTTTCGCTCCATCCGTATTTTTTCAAGAAGACCGTCTATCTCTTTCAGGCGATCTAGCAATTGCAAACGCTCTTGCTCCAAAGCCTCTTCAGATATCGGTTTTAACTCCAGTTCGTTCCCTATTCTCTTATTCATCCCTTGGAAGATACAATCATTCCTGATAGGACATACCTAGATTTATCGTAAAAAGGCGTTTTTTGCGGTTTTTCGCACAAAAACAGGCTTTTTTGTAAACTTTTTGTGCTTATTGTCGTTTTTTAAGTTATTTTTAGAGCGTAGAAGAGTTTTGCTCTGTTCTCAAGGTGAAATTATCGCTCCGGCGAATAGCCACAATAAGGTCGGCGACCACCACCAGAAACTGCTTTCCAATTTCTTTGCGCAGCCGGAAGCGCTGATGAACGGA
>NZ_FUWU01000020.1 GCF_900167415.1 Fibrobacter intestinalis
TGGGGCTTTGCATCCCTGAAACTAGGAATCTCCGATTCCGTAGTTGAAGTATCCCTGAAAGGGACAATTCGCCTAAAGGAAGCGGAGCTTCCAAGACTCATAGGTAAGCGAGCATCTCGCTGTCTGCGAGAAGAAATTCACCTCTGTGAAAAAAGTTCACGTATTGAAGCTTTCAAAAGAATGGAATGTTTTGACTTTCGCGTTAGCGACCGACGCCCGGATGGGTTCGGACAAATTTCTGGAAATTTGGCTGAACGGACGCCGAAAGCGATAACGCTAGGGAGCGGCCCGCCGCAGGCGGGAAACGCCCGGAAATAGCGAACTTTGTGAAAAATTTTTAAATGCGAAGATTTCGTGGAATTTTGTATAAGCCTTAAAATTTTTAGCTCGTCAAATGGAAATGTCGCTCGGTTTGCACTTTCTCTTTGGGCGGGAGAAGGCGTTTTTCATTTCGGAAATTATATTCTAGGCGAAGCGTTCACAGGAAAGGAAAGAGATGAAAAATAGATCGTTTGCGAAACAGGAAATGGAAGAGTCTTCGGCAAAACTGGCGGTTCTTATCGATGCGGATAATGCACAGCCTTCGGTTTTCGAGTATCTGCTTTCGGAAATTGCCAAATACGGCGAAGCGACGGTCAAGCGGATTTACGGGGATTTCACTTCTCCCCAAAGCGCCCAGTGGCGGGCGATTCTCAATGAATTCGCCATCAAGCCGGTTCAGCAATTCGCCTATACCAAAGGGAAGAATGCGACGGACAGCACGATGATTATCGATGCGATGGATTTGATGTACACACGCCGCTTTGACGGTTTTTGCATTGTTTCCAGCGACAGCGATTTTACGAGCATTGCCACCCGGATTCGTGAAGAAGGCCTGCTGGTTTACGGCTTTGGCAAAAAGACGACTCCCGAAGCGTTTAAAAATGCCTGCCATGTATTTGTCGATACGGAAATTTTTGCGCCCTCGAAGCCGGAAAGAAAATCGGCGAATAGAAAGAATTCCGAAAAACACGAATTTTCCCAAACGGGGCCCTCCCTGCCCTCGAAAACCGTTAAAGCTATTGCGACCGCTTTAGAACAATCCAGCGACGATACCGGCTGGTCGCATCTCGGGACTTTCGGCAGCATTTTACTCAAGTTGAAATCGGATTTTGATCCGCGCCAATACGGATTTAAAAAGCTGAGCGAGTTTGTCAAAGGCCGCAGCGATTTGTTTGAAATTCAAGAACGCAAACAGGCAAATTCCGAATCCATTGCTCTCTATTTGCGCCCCAAGAAATAGCGGAAGCATTGCTGTTACAAAAATGAAATTTTTTAGCGTTTGCTTTTTGCGGAAGAAGGCGAAATTTTTTGTAGTCCCCAAAAAAACAAGGGATTTTCAGAAATTCAAATTCTTCTTTTTTTAATTTTGGGACGAATTGCAAAAGAGGAATTTTCATGTTTACCCATAAAACGAAAATTGTCTGCTCCATGGGCCCGACCACTGCCGACGACGCAATCGTTTCCCGCCTGATTCTCGCCGGGATGAATGTTGCCCGGTTTAATTTTTCGCACGGGACTCACGAATCCCATTTGGAAATGATGGATCGGGTGAAGCGGGTTTCATCGGCGTTGAATCGCCCTATCGCGCTGATGCTGGACACGAAAGGTCCCGAAATCCGGACGGGGAATACGGCGAAGAATGCTCCCGTTTTGATTCAAAAAGGCTACAGGGTTTTGGTTTCCGTCGATGGTTGCGAAACGGTGGCGGCGACGGAATCCGAACCGGCGCGGATGTCGGTGTCGTGGACGGATTTGCCCCACCGGGTTCAAAAGGGAAATCGCATTCTGGTGGCCGACGGGCTTTTGGAATTGGATGTGGAAGATTCGGATGGTTCCACGGTTTTTGCGGTTGCCAAAAATTCCGGGGAAATTTCCAGCAAGAAAAATGTGAATCTTGTGGGGCTTCACGCCGGGCTTCCCATCATGAGCGAGCAGGACAAGCTGGACATCAAGTTTGGCGTGGAACAAAACGTGGATTTTATCGCGGCCAGTTTTGTGAGTTACGCCAGTGAGGTTCAGGAAATCCGTCGCTACCTGGAAAGCCTGAATTCCAAAGCGCGGATTATTGCCAAAATCGAAAACGAGGAAGGCCTGAACAACATTCGGGAAATCGCCGAAGCGGCGGACGGCGTCATGATTGCCCGCGGGGATTTGGGAGTGCAGCTGCCCACGGAAAAAATCCCGCTGGCGCAAAAGCATATTATCCGGGTTTGCCGCCAGTTTGGAAAGCCGGTCATTACGGCGACGCAAATGCTGGAATCCATGATTTCTCACCCGCGCCCCACCCGTGCGGAACTGACGGATGTGGCCAATGCGATTTTTGACGGCACGGATGCGGTGATGCTCTCCGGGGAAACCGCCAATGGCAGCTATCCCATTGAAGCGGTGGAGACGATGGTGCGGGTGGCGGTGACGGTGGAATATTCGCCGGAGTATTACAAGAAAATGCGGGAATCTTTTGAAATGGATTTGCGGGGGGACATCAGCCGGATTGTTTCCCAGAACGCTTACCAGACCGCCCGGGATGTGAGTGCCACGGCGATAATCACTCCCACCCTCAGCGGCAATACGGCCCGTATGGTCAGCATGTTTCGACCGGAACAGCCGATTCTGGCGGTGACTCCCCATCAGCAGGTGGAACGCCAGCTGCTTTTGAATTGGGGCATTTTCCCGCTTTTCGCAAAACTGGTGACAGGCTCCGATGACATGGTGCAAAATGCCATTAAGAGTGCCCACGACGCGGGAGCCGTTCGCATTTCCGATAGAATCGTGATGGTTTCCGGTTTTCCGCTGTCGGCTTCCGTGGTGAATACGATTCGCGTCCTGTATGTGGGAAACATCTTGGCTCGGGCGGATTTTGGCGGGGTCGCCAGCGAAGAATTTCCCCGGGCCACGGGAAGGATTTTACGGGCGAACTCGCCGACGGAAGCTTACTTGCTCCAGCGCAAAGAAAGCGACGAGATTCTGCTTTGCCCTACGCTCACCGAAGAATACATTCCGGTTCTTCGCCAGGTGCGAGGCGTTATCGTGGAAGGGGAATGCAAGATTCCGCCGGACGTGCTTTCCATTGTCAATCCCCGCTTGGTGTGGCTTTCGGCGGTGAAAGACGCCATGCGGATGCTGGAACCCGGATTCGCGGTGACCATCGACGGCAA
This sequence comes from Fibrobacter intestinalis, assembly GCF_900167415.1. Taxonomy (GTDB): domain Bacteria; phylum Fibrobacterota; class Fibrobacteria; order Fibrobacterales; family Fibrobacteraceae; genus Hallerella; species Hallerella intestinalis. The sequence continues at coordinate 3,198 of NZ_FUWU01000020.1, forward strand.
GAGCCTTGTGGTTTATGAAGGACGCTTGTAATTTTCTGGCTACAGACGGCAATTCTCTTTTTTGTTTCGTTTTTCCAAGCTTCTTGAAATCTAACTTCGCATTTTTCAAGGAGCGTGGCGGGGTAGCCTTGACGCAAGTTGGTGATTAGCGATTAGTGATTAGTTCGGCAACCGGTTGCTGAGCCTGTCGAAGGGCAGGGAGCGGTTGGGTGTCGGAACTGATAACTGGGTTCCCCTTGTGAAAGCCCCCCCTCTCGACACTACCATTTCATTCCTCCCTATAAATTCAAAATTTTTCAACTATAAAGCGTGGCGGGGGATAGGGTGAAGGGAAAAGGGGCTGCCCATGAGTCTTAAGAGTTTTACTCTTTTAGACGAATTGTCCCTGGAAGGGAGTCTTTGCAACTTGGAAGCCCCCTTATCCCTTCCGCCCGCTGGCCTACAAGGCATCCCTGAAACTAGGAATCTCTGATTCCGTAGTTGAAGTATCCCTGGAAGGGACAATTCGTCTAAGGGAACAAGTTCCCAAGACTCATGGGGCTTTGCACAATTCGCCTAAAGGAAGCGGAGCTTCCAAGGCTCATGGGCGTAAGCGAGCACCTCGCAGTCTGCGAAAAGAAATTCCCCTTGTGAAAAAGAAATTCACGCTCTGAAAAAAAATTTATTTGAGAGTATTTGGTGGAAGATCGTATATAATTCCCAAAACTTTCTGCGGCAACAAATTTTCACGTACACACGGGGCAAAATTTCTGCGGCGGGTAATTTTCACGTGAAAACGCGCTAAAACCGGTTTGCTTCGACAAGCTCAGCAACCGTGCTTCGACAAGCTCAGTAACCGTCTGTCTCCGTTTGATAAACCCAGGGACCGGTTGGAACTTGAAACTGATAACCGAGTTTCCCCTTGAGAAAAGAAGTTCTCCTTTTTGAAAAAAATCCTAATTGCGAGTATTGGGTGGAGGATTGTCCATCATTCTCGTTTTTTGCGTGAGGGATAGCAGTGGCGAAGCCATTCGGACTCGCGAAGCGAGGCTGAACGGACGCCGGGCTCTGGATTTTTTGATTTGAATTGCCCGGCGATAACGCCATAGCCCGACCCGCCGCAGGCGGGGGACGCCCATTCCGTTTTTGCTTTTTTGCCTTGTGTAAAATCGATGTAAAGTCTGTGAGAAATTTTTTCAAAAGCTGCTCGGACGCTCTTGTTCCGGCGCGTTTTCCCGTTTAATTTTGGGGCATGGATATTTATGTAATCGTTATCGGAATGCTTTTTCTTTTGGCCGTTTTCGATTTGATAAACGGCGTGTCGAACGATGCCTCCAATTTTTTGAATTCGGCGGTGGGCTCCAGGGCTTTCGGTTTCAAGTTTCTGATTGCGATTGCCGCAGCGGGGATTTTAATCGGCGCTTCTTTTTCGAGCGGGATGATGGACGTGGCGCGGCATGGGATTTTTCAGCCGCAGCATTTTACGTTCGCAGAAATTATGGCGATATGCGCGGGTGCTATGCTGACCGATGTGATTTTGCTCGATATTTTTAATATGCTCGGCCTTCCGACTTCGACGACGGTTTCGATGGTCTTTGAACTTTTGGGCGGGACTTTTTCCCTTTCGCTGATCAAGCTGCATCGGGGCGCGGGTGAACTTTCCCTTGGCGACTTGGTCAATTCGGAAAAGGCGCTGTCGGTGATTATCGCCATTTTTACGTCGGTCGCCGTCGCTTTTGTCTTTGGCTGGATTGTCCAGTGGATTTCCCGCGTCGTTTGGACGTTCCGTTATAAACCTCGGGAGAAGTATTTTATCGCCGTATTCGGGGGGATTTCCTTGTCGGCGATTTTCTATTTCGTCCTTTTTCAAGGGCTTAAAGGTTCGGCGATTGCGGTGCCCGAAGTTTTGGCGCAGAACAGGCTTGGTACTTTTCTAGGCAGCTTTCTTGTTTTTGCGGCTTTGTCCGAACTCCTCTTCCTGTTGAAGCGCAACGTGTTCAAGCTGATTGTCGCAGCGGGAACCTTTTCGCTTGCACTCTCCTTTGCCGGGAACGATCTGGTGAATTTTATCGGAGTGCCACTTACCGGGCTTTCCGCTTTTATGGCGTATGCGGATAGCGGGCTTTCGGCGGATCAGGCGATGATGACGGCGCTCTGCGCTTCGGAAAAAAGCCTGTGGTGGATTCTTTCTTTGGCGGGCGTCATTATGGCGGTTTCGCTTGCGACTTCCCGCAAGGCGCGGAATGTGATTCGCACATCGGTTTCGCTTTCGAGCCAGTCTTCTTCGGAGGAATTGTTCGGCACAAGCCCTATCGCCAGGGCTTTCGTCCGTTATGCGGATCTTTTGTCGTCGGTGGTGCGCGGAATCGTCCCGTTTAAAATTCGGAATTTTTTGAACAGGCGCTTGGATGCCCGACGATTGCAGCTCGAAGAAAGCGACGCCGCGTTCGATTTGCTGCGGGCTTCGGTGAATTTGATGCTCGCTAGCATTCTGATTTCGCTCGGCACGTTTTTCAAATTGCCGCTATCGACGACCTATGTGACATTTATGGTCGCTATGGGTTCTTCGCTGGCGGACAAGGCGTGGGGGCGCGAGTCTGCGGTCTATCGCATCACGGGTGTTTTCTCGGTGGTCGGCGGCTGGTTCTTTACGGCGTTTGCGGCGTTCGTGTGCGCCTTCATGGTGAGCGGCATGATTTTTTGGGGTGGCATTCCGGTGGCCTTCCTGCTTTTTGGTCTGGTGGTTTGCATTCTTGTGCGCTCGTCCGTCCGGTATCGAAAAAAAGAGAAAGAAAAGGAGGCGGCTCCCGGAGAATTTCAAACGATTATGGAAGAAAAGGATTCGCAAAAAATTCTGCCGATGGTTCAAGCCTATTATTCTAAAGGCTGGGGCTGGTTCCTCGTGTTTGTGGAAGATTCCGTCCTCGATACGCTGAAAGCTTTGGCAAACGAGGACTTGGAGATGTTGCGCTATGTCCGGCAAAGGATGAAGCAGGAGTATAAGACGCTGCACCGCTTGCGCCACGAAGGATTTGCCTGTTCGCAAAAAATGTTCCACGAAGAAACGCTGGCAAAAAAATTTTTCCTTTACCAGGCGAACGATTTCGCGATGTCTCTCTATTTCAGTTTGGAACGCGTCCATAAGCCGTGCCTGAATCACGTCGATAATCACTTGACGCCTTTGGGAGAATCGCAAAAAAAGGTCCTGCTGGAACTCGCCGAAGAAATGCGCGATGGCATCGAAGATTCCGCCCGCATGATTTTGGAAAACGACTATTCGGATTATGCGGGGTTGCAAAATCGGCTTCGAGCGCTGGGGGCGAAAATCGTCGGCATTCGGAAAACGGCTATGCAGCAAAAGGTGCCTGAAAATCAGATGGTGGCGAGCGTCAATCTGCTTTTTTTGACCGTCCTTTACGAGTGCCGCGCCATTCTCGATGCTACGGGCTATTTAAACAAGTCCTCTAAAAAAATGATGACGGATTTAGTCTAGATTTTTGGAAAACGCATTTTTAAAGGTCGCCCAAAGGATGCTTCGATGATTTGTGTGGTAGAAGACGACAAGAATATCCGGGAAATGGAAGTGTATGCGCTCCAGAGCGCGGGATACGAGGTGGTTTCAGCCTCTTCTGCGGACGAGTTTTTTTCGGTTCTGGAAAAGCGGGTTCTTTCTCTGCTGATACTCGACGTGATGCTTCCCGGAAAGGACGGTTTTGCGATTCTTGAAGCTTTGCGCAGGGACAATCGCACGGCTTCTGTTCCCGTGATGATGGTGACTGCCAAGACGACGGAACTGGACAAAATCCGCGGGCTGGATTCCGGAGCGGACGACTACTTGACCAAGCCTTTTGGCATTATGGAATTTTTGGCTCGTGTGCGCGCATTGTTGCGCCGCGCCGAAAAGCGATTTGAAAATCGGGAATCGGAAGAATCGCGCCGCATTTGTCTGGGCAAAATCGAAATCGACGACTTGCGGCATGTCGTCACGGTGGAAGGCGAACCGGTAGAATTGACTTTCAAGGAATACGAAGTTTTGAAATTGCTTTGTTCCCATCCGGGAATCGTTTTTGGGCGAAACCAGCTGCTGGAAAAATGCTGGGGAATTGACGCCGCTCTGGAATCGAGAACGGTCGATATGCACGTCAAAACGTTGCGAAAAAAACTGGGAAGCGTCGGCGATTACATCAAGACGGTTCGAAACGTCGGTTACAAGGCGGAAAGTGGGGAAAACGGTGAAGGAAAAACTGAGCTTTAGTCTTTTCTATGTCGGGCTTCTTGCCGCCCTCATCGCCATGCTTTTGACGGCGGGCGCATTTCGCACGGGAATTGCGAATCAGGCTGTTCAAGATTTAAAACAGCAGGGAGCGATAGTCGCCAGCGCTTACGGGTTTATCGATTCCGTCGCGGATTTGGAAAAATTGGCGACGCCCTCTTTGCGCATCACATTGATTTCGCCTACGGGAGATGTCCTCTTTGAATCCGACGCCAAGGACAAAACGCTGGACTTGCATCTTTCCCGCGCGGAAGTGCGTGCTGCTTTGCAGAATGGTGAAGGTTCGAGCTACCGTCTTTCCCAGACTTTGGAAACGGGAGTGTATTATTACGCCCGGCTTTTGCCCGACGGCAATGTCTTGCGCCTTTCCGTTCGGAAAAGCATTGCCTTTTCTGTCCTTTCCGATGTCTATCCCAAACTGGCGATTCTCTTGGCTGCGATATTTTTGCTTTCCCTGTTCTTTGCCCATATTCTTTCCCATCGTTTTGTGGAACCGATTCGCCGTCTGGCGGAAAATCCGGATTCGCTCCAGTTTCCGGAAGGGGATTTGCTTTATCGGGAACTCGCTCCGTTTGCGCGGCAGCTCAAGCGGGAAAGGGACAATACGCTGCGGGAAATGTCGCGCCTGAAATTTGAAAGGAACCGTTTTCGCACGCTGATTGAAGAAATGTCCGAAGGCATGATTTTGCTGGATTCCCAAAGCGACGTCGTCCTGGTGAATGGTGTCGCCCGGGAAATGTTCGGCGTCGATGGCGATTTTTCGGGAAAGCCTTTGCGCGCTTTTTCAGAACGCCCGGAACTTCTCAAGGCGGTGGAAAAGGCTTTGAACGGCGTCAAGGAAGATGCGGAAATTCAGCTTGCAGGCAAGGATGTCCGCCTCATCGCCAGCCCTGTTTTGGTCGGCGGCGAAGTTTCGGGTGTGATAGCCATCCTGCTCGATGTCACCGAAAAGAAAAACCTCGCTCTCCTTCGGGAAAGGTTTACAGCCAATGTCTCGCATGAATTGAAAACGCCGCTCACATCGATTGCGGGCTATGCGGAAATGATGGAATCGGGGATGGCGAAAAGCGAGGACATTCCGGAATTCGCCGGGAAAATCCGCAAGGAATCGGCGCGTCTGATTTCCCTCACCAACGATATCCTCAAACTTTCGGAACTGGACGAACTCGACCCGAATGCTCTTCGCCTGGAAAAATGGAACCTGCGGGAAATTGTCGGGGAAGTCGCCTCTGAACTGGAATCTTTGGCGAAAGCGCGGAACATTTCCATAACTCTTCCGCAACGGGATTTTTTCCTGCGGGTGGATAAAAGAAAAATCTTTGAAATGCTGTATAATCTGCTGTCGAATGCGATTCGTTACAATAAGGATTCGGGAAAAGTCGCCGTTTCCTTTGAAGGGAATGCGGTCGTCGTGAGCGACAGCGGCGTGGGGATCTCAGAAGAACATTTGCCGCATATTTTTGAACGCTTTTACCGCGTGGACAAAAGTCGTTCCAAGGAAACGGGCGGCACAGGACTTGGGCTCGCGATTGTCAAGCATATCGCCGAAATTCACCGGGCGAAAATTTCTGTCCATTCCGTTTTCGGCGAGGGAAGCCGCTTTCGGGTCGAGTTTCCCGCGGAATCGGTTTCTGGCTAACCGCCCGTCGTACTATCCGGCGCGTCAGTTTTAAATCGTCCTTCGCATTGCAAAAAACTTTGCAAATATCTTTTTCCCGCTTTTCCACCGGCGAAATTTTTTTTGTATAGATTAGGGGAAACGCGGTCTTATTATGGATAAATTGTCTCCCTTTCAATTTTTAGATTATCGTGAATATCTGACGGCTTTTTTTGAAAGCAAAAAGGCAAAGTCCCCCTGGTATTCCTATAAGGTCTTTGGCGATGGGGTCGGGCTGGATCAGAGCCAGGTTTTTCGGATCCTTCAAAAGAATTTGCACATCTCCAAACGCGCTCTTCCGCGTTTTATCGAATATCTGAAATTAGACGAAAAGGAAGCGCAGTATTTTGAAAAGCTGGTGGAATTCGGGCGCGCTCGCCGGGAATCCGACACCCGGCGGCTATTTGCCGAAGCATTGGCGTTGAAGGGGGCGACCAGTCGGGACCTTAAAGCGGACCAGTATGAATTATACGCCTGCTGGTATCACAGCGCAGTGCGGACGCTGTTGGGCTTTGTTCGCATTCGGGATGACTATGCGGCTTTGGGAGCGATGGTTTCTCCGCCGATTTCCGCCGACGAAGCAAAAAATGCTGTGACTCTGCTCTCCCGTTTGGGGCTGGCTGTGCGGGATGCCGAAGGCTTTTGGAAACTTTCGGATTTGACATTAAGGGCGGGAGGCGCAGCATTGCAGGCGAAACGGGTCCGGGCGTATCAGGCCGAATCGATGAAATTGGCTATGCAGAGTCTGGAAATCCACGATAAATCGAAACGCGACATCAACGTGATGAATATGGCCTTGGACGAATCCGCATTTCGGGATTGTCTTGCTATCTTGGAGAATGCGCGCGACGAAATTCGGGCCCGGGTCGAAAAGGTCCATTCGCCGGATAGGGTCATGCGTTTGGCGACGGCGTTTTTTCCGGTTGCTTTTTCAAAAGAGGTTTCGTCTTCATGAAAAATGCGGCAGTTTATCAAATGTTTTTCCTCTCGCTCTGCTTGGGGCTTTTCTCTTCGTGTTCCGAATCGACGCAGACCAGCGGAGGCATTTGGGACGAAACGCAGAACACTCTCGCCGTCCGCATCCGTTTGGCTTCTGGGGAACCCGCCGTGGCGGCAAAAGTCCGCTTGGTTACGGAAACCGCCATCGTCGAAGACAGTGCCGTTGCCGATGAATCGGGAATCGCCCGGTTAAAGCGCCCTTCGCAGAACGGCTTCATCGAAGTCCAGGAAAAGTCCGGCGTTGCCCGGAATCGGGTTTTGGCAGGGGATTCCCTTTTGACGGATACATTGAAAAAACCGGCGAGTTTGCAGGGAAAACTGGTCGTGCAAACGGCAATGCCTCGGCGGCTCTTTCTGTTTGGAACGTCCTATGCTGCGGAAGTTTCCGAATCGGGCGCATTTCGTTTTGAAAACATTCCGGATGGGGAATACGCCGTACTTTCGGAAGGGGAGTCGGAATATGTTTTTTGGGAAACTCTTGTTGCTGACGGCAATGCTGCCGCGGAAACGGAACTTGTAGAGCCTTCCCCAGACAGTGTTCTCGTCGAAGACTTTGAACGTTCCGTGGCGACAAATCGCTTCGCCGCATTGACGGGGGCAAGCTGGTGGTTTACATCTTCGGATTCTTTGAGCCACGTCGAACCGGAATCGCCAACGGACGCTTTAGTGCGTTCCCCGGAAAGCTTTGAAACTTCGCAGAGTGCCCATTATACATTTGTCGTCGATACGACTTTGGCAGATGCCTTTGCCCTTTGCGGCTTCGATATCGGCGTTTCGTTTTGGCAGGACTCGACTACCTCTTACGATATGTCTCAAACGGACAGCGTTTCGTTTTACATTCGGGGCTCTGGCCACGTCGTCATGCAATTTGCGGGATTAAACGAAGCCGGTGAAGTGGAATCCTGGGACTTTGAATTTGACATTCCTTCTTCCACGGAATGGGTTCGGGTTGCCGTGCCGCCGTCGGGAAATGAAACTTGGGAAAAGATAAAGTCGCGGATGCGGATGATTACTTTCCTTTCGACAAGAAATATGGATTTGTGGCTGGATAAAATCGTTTTTCACGGTGTCTCCGCACAGGATTTGTTCCGGGATTTGCTCGGGCGTTAGTATTTTTTTGGGGGCGGGGGCGAGTCTAAAATAATTCCCGGCGACCCGTCGTGTATGATAGAATCGGTGGAGAGTCTTTGAAAATTCTCCGATAAAGTTCAAATACTTTATTGGCTTGGAAGCGCCTATTTGTAAATCGGAATGATTTTGTGAATTTTTATATTTGAAAGGAAAAGGAGTTTGCAAAAAATGACAAGTATTCATCAAAGAGAGCACCTGCAATCTCAGATTTGGAAAATAGCCAACGAAGTTCGAGGAGCCGTGGATGGCTGGGATTTCAAGCAGTTCGTTTTGGGAACCTTATTCTACCGTTTCATTAGCGAGAATTTTGCGGACTACATAAAAGGCGGCGACGATAGTATTGACTACGCTTCGTTAAAAGACAGCGTGATAACGCCGGAAATCAAAGATGATGCGATAAAGACAAAAGGGTATTTCATCTATCCGAGCCAGCTGTTTGTCAATGTGGTCAAAAATGCCAACACCAATCCGAATCTGAATACAGACTTGAAAGCCATCTTTGATTCCATAGAAAGTTCTGCCAATGGTTATGCCTCTGAAAAGAATATCAAAGGACTGTTTGCCGATTTCGACACCACAAGTACGAGGCTCGGCAATACGGTGGAAAGTAAGAACAGCCGTTTGGCTGCCGTCCTAAAAGGCGTAGAAGGATTGAACTTTGGAAATTTCGAAACGCATGAAATAGACCTTTTCGGCGACGCATACGAGTTTCTGATAAACAATTATGCAGCCAATGCTGGAAAGTCTGGAGGCGAGTTTTTTACTCCGCAGAATGTATCAAAGCTCATTTCCCGGCTTGCCATGCACAGGCAGGAAACCGTCAATAAAATCTACGATCCGGCGGCGGGTTCGGGATCGTTGCTCTTGCAGGCAAAAAAGCAGTTTGAAAATCGCATCATCGAAGATGGATTCTTCGGGCAGGAAATCAATCATACGACATACAATCTGGCTCGTATGAATATGTTCCTGCACAACATCAATTACGATAAATTCAACATCGCGCTTGGCAATACGCTTACCGAGCCGCAATTTGGAGACGAGAAACCTTTTGATGCCATTGTCTCCAACCCGCCCTATTCGGTAAATTGGATTGGCTCGGACGACCCGACGCTCATCAACGACGACCGCTTTGCTCCAGCCGGAGTTCTAGCTCCGAAATCAAAAGCCGATTTCGCCTTTGTTCTCCATGCGTTGCATTATCTTTCCGGAAAAGGTCGTGCTGCCATCGTTTGCTTCCCGGGCATCTTTTATCGCGGCGGTGCAGAGCAGAAAATCCGAAAGTATCTGGTGGATGGCAACTATGTGGAAACGATTATTTCCTTGCCCGCCAATCTTTTTTATGGTACTTCCATAGCGGTGAATATCCTTGTCCTTTCCAAGCACAAAACGGATACGAAAATCCAGTTTATCGACGCAAGCGGTGAAGGATTCTTTACAAAGGAAACCAACAACAATGTGCTGGAAGACAAGCACATCGAGAGAATTATTGATATTTTCGATAAGAAGGAAGATGTAGATTATATCGCGAAATCGGTTGATTATAAAGACGTCGTCGAGAATGATTACAATCTGTCGGTAAGCAGCTATATTGAAGCGGAAGACACTCGCCCGAAAACCGACATCAAGGAACTGAACGAGCAGATTCGCCGCATTGTGGCTCGAGAGAATGAGTTGCGCGCAGAGATAGATAAGATAGTCGCGGAATTGGAGGAGGCGAGGAATGAACAAACTGGATGAATTGCGGTCGAAATTTTCGACCACAAAAGGTCTGTGAAAAGCAGGATGCTACGGCGGAACGAATGTTCGACAAGCTCAGCGACTGAACATTGAGTTTAGGTTAGTGTGTTTCGGCTATGCTTAGTAACCATTCGTCGAACCAGTCGAAATGACCGCAAGGAGATATAGCAAATGAGTAAACTGCAAATCAGAAACAGCACGGTCGATTTTCTTGTCTTTACGCGCGACGCAAAGGAAGAGGGAATTGAAGTGCGTGTGCAGGAGGGCGATGTCTGGCTTACGCAAAAGGCAATCGGCGAACTTTTTGAAGTTGACCGCAGCGTCGTCGCAAAGCATTTGAAGAACATTTTTGAAACAGGCGAATTGCAGGAAAGTGCAACTTGTGCAAATTTTGCACAAGTTGCCGACGACGGCAAAGTAACGGTGGAAATTGCAAAAGCGTTTGCCGAAAGCGAATTTGAAAAATACCGCGTAACGCAAGACCGGCTGTATCAAAGCGATTTTGACAAGATGATGCGGGAAATTTGCGAAAAGGAAACACACCATGGCGAATGAAATAGAATACAAGAAAACGGAAAACCTGCTTGAAGACGCGAAAGTCATTATCGAATCGGCGCAGAAGTTTGCGTATTCTGCCATCAATTTTGCAATTATACAGAGAAACTGGCTCTTGGGAAAACGAATTGCAGAAGAGAACTTGCATGGCGAAAAAAGGGCATCTTACGGAAAGCAAGTCATCAAAAAACTTTCCAAAGAGTTGACGGATTTATACGGCAAAGGATTTGACGCAAGCAATCTTTACAAGTATTTCGATTTTTATCAGACATTCCCGAATTTAGACACACTGCGTCTAAATTCTTTGTCATGGTCGCATTACAGAATCTTGTTGCAAGTGGAAAATGCAGAAGCACGTTCTTGGTATGAAAAAGAGGCGGCGGCGGAAATCTGGAGCACACGCACTTTGCAGCGCAATGTTTCTTCGCAATATTACGAGCGCACATTGCTTTCGCAGCACAAGGAACTTGTAAAAAGTGAAATGCAGGAACTTACCAAACCGTTGCAAAGAAAACTGGAGTTTATCAAAAATCCGGTTGTGACGGAGTTTTTAGGACTTTCGCAAAACAATGATTTTACGGAAAGCAAACTTGAAAGTGCCATCATCTCAAATATTCAGAAGTTTTTAATGGAACTCGGCAAAGGCTATGCGTTCGTTGCACGGCAACAGCACATCCACACCGAAAAAGAAGATTATTACATAGACCTTGTTTTTTACAACTACATTTTGAAGTGCTTTGTCCTTATCGACCTGAAAACATCGAAAATCACCCACCAAGATGTCGGGCAGATGGATATGTATGTGCGGATGTATGACGAGTTGAAACGAAGTGACGGCGACAATCCTACTTTTGGCATAATTCTTTGCTCTGATACAGATGACGATATTGCAAAGTATTCCATTCTGCACGGAAACGAAAAACTTTTTGCTTCAAAATACAAGCTGTATCTTCCTGATGAGGAAAGACTAAAAGCCGAGATAGAAGCGCAGAAAGAAATTTTCAGACTTCAACATAACACGAATAATTAACGGGAGAACAACAAATGAGCCCTTCGGCAAGCTCAGGGAACGACAGACAACCGGGCATTGAGCCGTGTCGAACTAGTCGAGGCATACCAACCACATAAAGGAGAAATGACAATGCAAAATGAAAAGGCGGCAGAATTACAAACAAATTTAAGAAGTAGAATATATACAGTCCGCAATGTGCAGATAATGCTTGACTACGACTTGGCAGAAATTTACGGATATGAAGTCAGGGCGCTCAATCAGCAGGTAAAACGCAATATAAACAGGTTCCCGGAAGACTTTATGTTCCAGCTTACAAAAGATGATGTTGATGCGGTGAAATCACAGATTGTGACATCACGGAAACCCGGATTCTTTGAAGGTCAAGACGGAGGAACAAGAAAACTTCCCAACGCATTTACGGATTTGGGAAAAAATGCTTTGCATTTGAAATACTTGACTCTTCATTGATACCGATGATTTTACAAAATATAGAGGAGAACGACAAATGAGCAAATTGCAAAGAAATCTGCCGGCAGAGGCTGATTTAAACGAGTTGGCAAATAACATAACGTCTTTGGTAACAGGTGCAAAGGCACATCTATTCCAGTCTGTCAATACGACGTTAGTTGAAACCTATTGGAATGTAGGAAAATATATTGTTGAGTTTGAACAGAAAGGAAATGCTAAAGCTAAATACGGAACGGCTTTGTTGTCATCGCTTGCAAAACTGCTGCAAATAACGCTGGGGAAAGGATATAGCCGTCCGAATTTGAACAATATGCGTAAATTCTATTTGCTTTATCCGATTTGTCAGACAGTGTCTGACAAATTAAGCTGGTCGCATATCTGTGAACTTATAACCATAGACGATGATCTGGAACGCTGTTTCTATGAAAAAGAATGTATAGCAGAACAATGGAACGTGAGATCGCTTCGCCGACAAATTGACAGTGCCTTGTATCTTCGGCTGGCGGCAAGCAGGGACAAAGAAGGTGTGTTGCAATTGTCACAAAAAGGACTGGCAATACAACAGCCGGAAGATGTGATAAAAGATACATACACGCTTGAATTTCTCGGATTGCCGGATAAGGAAAAGTATAGTGAGCAGGATTTGGAACAACGTTTGATAGACAACCTCCAAACATTTCTATTGGAGCTTGGCAAGGGGTTTGCTTTTGTAGGCAGGCAATACCCGCTTACAATCGGCAATCGTCACTACCATGTAGACTTGGTCTTCTATCACAGAATTTTAAAGTGCTTTGTCCTTATCGATTTGAAGAAAGATGCAGTCAAGCATCAAGATATTGGGCAGATGAATATGTATATGGGTTACTTTGCCAAAGAAGAAAACACTGCTGGCGATAACCCTCCCATAGGAATTATCTTGAGCCATCTGAAGGATGAACTTCTTGTTGAATATGCCACATACGGAATGGATTCCCAATTGTTCGTGGCGAAGTATGAATTGTATTTACCGAACAAAGAAGAATTGAAAAAATTGGTGGATGATGTTCTGAATCAAAACAAATAAATAGGACAAAATGAAATGAGTAAACTAGATGATTTGATAAAGGAACTTTGCCCGGACCTGCCTGCCGTCTACCTGTCGGACAGACAGGGCAGGCAGGCGGTGTGGAATATCGAAAATCTGCCTTCGGATGAAAATAAATTTTATACATACGTTTTGATTTGTGAAAATGGCTGCCTATACAAGGGCTTTACTAATAATCTAAAAGCGAGATTTAAACGTCATTGCGATGGAGACGGTGCAGAATATACAAAGAAATACAAACCATTGGGAGTTGTTTATTTTGAAAGCTTTGATACGGAAAAAGAAGCCGTTGAAAGGGAAAAATACTTTAAATCCGGATGCGGCAGAGAATGGCTAAAGGGAAAAATAAGCGAGGTAATTTATGAGCGGAACAAATAATTATTTAGAAAAATTATTTCCTGAACTATTAGACGGTGTTGAATATAAAACACTGGGGGAAGTGGCAACTGTAAATCGTGGCGTTCGGGTAACGAGAGATATTCTTAACAAGGAAGGAAAAATACCTGTTTACCAAAACGCACTGACACCTTTAGGATATTTTGATAAATCAAATCGCAAAAAAGATACGACATTTGTAATAAGTGCAGGTGCGGCAGGTCAAATTGGATATTCTGAAATAGATTTTTGGGCTGCGGATGATTGTTTTACATTTGATGATTTAAATGGAGTTTGCTCTAAATATATTTATTACTACTTACAAACAAAACAATTGTATATAGATTCAAATGTTCGGAAAAGTAGTATACCGCGTATTAGTAGAGGTGTATTTAATAAGTTGCAACTCCCTGTGCCGCCTTTGGCGGTGCAAAGTGAAATAGTCCGCGTGCTGGACTGTTTCACTTTGCTTACAGCAGAGCTTACAGCAGAGCTTACAGCAGAGCTTACAGCTCGCAAAAAGCAGTACGAGTACTACCGCGACGCGCTTCTAACGCCGGGCGCGGACACAGGGGAAGCGGCTTCCTCCACCGTCATTGCGAAAAACGGCAGTGCCACCGTCATTGCGAACCCCGAAGGGGTGAAGCAATCTTTGTACGCTCGCTTCGAAAAAGATTGCTTCGCAGCCGCTCGCAATGACGGTAAAGCAGCCGCTCTAATGGGGCGGGATGAAGTAATATGGAAAACGCTGGGAGAGATTGCAACGATTATAAGAGGCGGAAATTTCCAAAAGAAAGATTTTGTTGAAAATGGTTTGCCGTGCATTCATTATGGGCAGATGTACACGCATTTTGGAACTTGGGCAAACAAAACGCTCACCTTTGTTTCAAAAGAAGTTTTTGAAAAATCCAAAAAGGCAGAGCCGAACGACATTGTAATGGCTGTTACGAGTGAAAATGTCGAAGATGTCTGCAAATGCACGGCATGGCTTGGAAACGTGCCGATTGCCGTAAGCGGACACACCGCAATTATTCATCATAATCAGAACGCAAAATACTTGTCATATTATTTTCAAAGTTCCGGTTTCTACACTCAGAAAGTAAAACTTGCACACGGAACAAAAGTAATCGAAGTTACTCCCGATAAACTGAAAGGCATCACAATCCCCATTCCACCTCTCGCCGTGCAGGAACGCATAGTCCATGTTCTCGACAACTTTGACGCCATCTGCTCCGACTTAAAAATCGGGCTTCCCGCGGAAATCGAGGCACGCAAAAAACAATATGAATATTACCGCGATTTGCTTCTGAATTTTGAGCCGCTTGGCACGGTTCTTGCGCAAGCAAGCAAGCAAGCAAGCAAGCAAGCAAGCAGTAATTAGCCTCTATCAGTATGTGTTCGGGTATGCGGTCGTGCAGCTGGGAGATGTGGCGAAATATTCAGACACCCGCATAAAAAATTCCGAGTTACTGCCTTTTACCTATGTAAGCGTAGAAAATCTTTTACAACAAAAACAAGGTGTCGAATTTTCTGATAAAATCCCGGAAGGCAACAATTCAATCGAATACAAAAAGGACGATATTCTGATAGGAAATATTCGTCCTTATCTAAAAAAGATTTGGAAAGCGGATAGAAACGGCGGAACAAATGGAGATGTTTTGACGATACGAATCATTGACGAATGCAAGGACGTAATTACGCCGAACTATTTATACTATCTACTTTCTTCGGATGATTTTTTCAACTATGATATGCAATTTGCAAAAGGCGCAAAAATGCCGAGAGGTTCAAAGGAAGATGTTATGAATTTTGAATTTTCAGTTCCCCCCCTCGCCGAGCAAGAACGCATTGTCAAAATCCTTGACCGTTTCGACTCACTCTGTAACGACATTGCTTCCGGGCTTCCCGCGGAAATCGAGGCACGCAAAAAACAATATGAATATTACAGAGACAAACTGCTCTCGTTCCGCACTTGAGCGGTTTCCCCCTCATTGCGAGCAGTACGTCATTGCGAGGAGCGTCAAAGACATAGCAATTCATACGGACTCTTCGTCATTGCGAGGAGCAAAACAACGAAGCAATCTTGGCTGGCTTCCCGTCCTTGCGAGGCGCGCTAGCACCGTGGCAATCTTGTCAGCAGGAAAGGATTGCTTCACCCTTTCGGGGTTCGCAATGACGAATACCACCAGTCGCCCCGAAGAGTGCTAGCACCTCTCGTCCTTGCGAGGAGCGTCAAAGACATAGCAATTCATACGGACTCTTCGTCCTTGCGAGGCGCAAAGCAACGAAGCAATCTTGGCTGGCTTCCCGTCCTTGCGAGGCGCGATAGCACCGTGGCAATCTTGTCAGCAGGAAAGGATTGCTTCACCCCTTCGGGGTTCGCAATGACGAATACCACCAGTCGCCCCGAAGAGCGCTAGCACCTCTCGTCCTTGCGAGGAGCGTCAAAGACATAGCAATTCATACGGACTCTTCGTCCTTGCGAGGCGCAAAGTAACGAAGCAATCTTGGCTGGCTTCCCGTCCTTGCGAGGAGCAAAGCAACGAAGCAATCTTGGCTGCTTTCAAACGCCAGGCGCAATGGCGGAAAAAATCGCTAAACCTAGCGAAGGTGAACGTCAGAATGGTCTTACATTGCCTATATTGGTACCATTCTAAAAATGTGGGAAACATCAAAAGGAGGAACGAATGAGCAAAAAGTCTTTCGTTTACATTATGACAAATTTTACCAATACCGTATTGTATGTCGGCGTTACAAATGACCTTGTCCGTAGAGCCTATGAGCACAAAAATAAACTGTTTGAGGGATTTACAAAACGCTATAATGTGACAAAGCTTGTGTATTTCGAAATCTTCGATGATATCACGCTGGCCATTCAGCGAGAAAAGCAATTAAAGGCCGGCTCCCGGCAAAAGAAAATCGAATTGATTGAAAAAAACAATGCAGAATGGAAGGATTTATACGAAAGCATTGTTCAATGACGGCAACCCTCAAGAAAGATTGCCGCGCTCCGCTCGCAATGACGAATACCACCAGTCGCACCGAAGAGCGCTAGCACCACTCGTCCTTGCGAGGAGCGTCAAAGACATAGCAATTCATACGGACTCTTCGTCCTTGCGAGGAGCGTCAGCGACACGGCAATCTCACCCGCCCCCCGTCCTTGCGAGGAACGTCAGCGACACGGCAATCTCACCCGCCCCCCGTCATTGCGAGGAGCGTAGCGACGTGGCAATCTTACCCTCAAAAAAAGGATTGCTTCACCCTTTCGGGGTTCGCAATGACGGCAGCATTCAAGAAAGCCGAGATATCAACCGATCGAACAGGAATTCACATTCTTTTTGGGATATTATTGTATCTTTAAAGAAGATGAATTTGTTTTTATTGTCACAAAGGTGAATGATGAGCACAGCAACAAAAGAACCCATAACCGAAGCGTCCGATATAAAAAAACGCCAATCGATATATTCCAAGGCGGGTATTGCTGCTTACAAGAAGGCTCTCTCAAGCGGGGTTCCAGTCTGTTTTACTGAAGGGACTGTTATCTATAAAATGTTCCCGAACGGAAGAAAATTGAATATCGGTCAAGTAAACCCACCGGTGAAACTTGCTCAAAAAAAATTCTCCATATGACAAAGAAGCGTTTTAGAGTATTTGCAGGGCCTAATGGCTCTGGCAAGTCCAGTTTATACGATTTTCTCGTGAAGCAGAAGTATTTCACGGAACGACTAGATGTCAATGCAGATAAGATTGCGAAAGATTTAAGGCTAAAAGGCTTTAATATCAAAGACTGGCCTATTTCATGTAGCATAGATGAATTTCTTGTTTCCGCAGCTCGGAATACACGCCCTGGCAATGGCATAACCATGGATTATATTCAGAAGAAATTGGGACTTGAAAAAGGTCTTTTTACATGGAATGGTAAAAAAGACTACAAAACCATAAATACCGTGGCAGCCTACCTTGTAGATTATCTGACGGCGAAGATGCTTGAAACTGACGGTACTTTTTTCTATGAAACTGTTTTTTCGCATCGGTCAAAATTGCAATTGTTACAAGATGCGAAAAACAAGGGATTCAAAATTTACCTCTACTTTGTATCCACCAAGGATCCGACAATCAACTGGGAACGTGTTAAAAGCCGTGTAAAACAAGGCGGTCACAAAGTTCCCAAGGAAAAGGTCGTCAGCAGATACTATCACTCTCTTGAAAATCTATATCCGGCATTAAAAATTGCAGACCGAGTCTATTTTTTTGACAATTCGGAATCGGGCAAGACTTCCTACTTGAATTTCGCCGAATGCAGGGAGGGCAAGATTTCCTTCACAGAAGAAGTAGTGGAAGTCCCAGAATGGTTTAGCAAATACGTGATTGAAAAGATAAAAGTTGTTTAATTGCTATATTCTCGGTAAAAATTCAGCCATATCGCAGAGGGTTTTGCATGCAGTATAACACCATCGCAGAAACAAACCATTTTATCGTTCTTGACGACTATACCAAACATAGCGAACTGCACGAACCATCTGTTGCATATCAGACCGAAGCGAATCTTGAAAAAGAGTTTATCCAGGATTTGGTCAGTCAAGGCTATGAATACCGCAAGGACATTTCGACTCCCGAAGCTTTGCTCTCGAATGCCCGGATGCAGATTCAGTCCCTTAATGATATGGCGTTTACCGATAAGGAATGGAATCGGTTTGTGGAAGAATATCTGGACAAGCCGGGAGATTCGCTGATTGATAAAACCCGCAAGATTCACGATAACCACATTTACGATTTTGTCTTTGACGATGGGCATATTCAAAACATCTATATCGCCGACAAGCAAAATATTGCCCGAAATAAAGTGCAAGTCATCAACCAGTTTGAGCAAGTTGGAACGCAGGCGAATCGCTACGACGTGACGATTTTGGTGAATGGCTTGCCGCTTGTCCAAGTGGAATTGAAAAAACGCGGCGTCGCTATCCGCGAGGCTTTCAATCAGGTGCATCGTTATAGCAAGGAAAGTTTCAATGCGGAACATTCGCTTTTCAAGTATCTTCAGGTGTTTGTCATTTCAAACGGCACGGACAGCCGCTATTTTGCCAATACCGTGGAGCGCAACAAGAACAGCTTCGACTTCACGATGAACTGGGCAAGGGCTAATAATGCGCCGATAAAAGACCTGAAGGATTTTACGGAAACCTTTTTCCAGAAAAACACGCTGCTGAATGTGATTTTCACCTATTCGGTGTTCGATGTAAACAATACCCTGCTCATCATGCGCCCTTACCAGATTGCCGCGGTGGAGCGGATGCTCTGGAAAATCCAAAGTTCTTTTATGGCAAAAATATGGAGCAAGCCGGAGAGCGGTGGATTTGTTTGGCACACTACAGGTTCCGGAAAAACGCTTACCAGCTTTAAGGCGGCAAGGTTGGCTACACGCTTGGATTTTATCGATAAGGTTTTCTTTGTCGTGGATCGCAAGGATTTGGATTACCAGACGATGAAGGAATACCAGCGGTTTTCGCCCGACAGCGTAAACGGCTCGGAAAGCACGGCGGGTTTAAAACGCAATATCGAAAAAGACGACAACAAGATTATCGTCACCACGATTCAGAAGTTGAACAACCTGATGAAGAGCGAAGACAATTTGCCGGTCTATCAAAAGCAAGTCGTTTTCATTTTCGATGAATGTCATCGCTCCCAATTCGGCGAAGCGCAAAAAAATCTAAAGAAGAAATTCAAAAAATTCTATCAGTTCGGTTTTACGGGAACGCCGATATTTCCGGAGAACGCTCTCGGAGCAGAAACGACAGCCAGCGTGTTTGGCCGTGAATTGCATTCGTATGTTATTACCGATGCCATACGCGACGAGAAAGTGTTGAAGTTCAAGGTCGATTACAATAATGTGCGTCCGCGATTCAAGGATGTTGAAACGGAGCAGGACGAAAAGAAACTAACCGCTGCCGAAAATAAATTGGCCCTGTTGCATCCTGCCCGTATTCAGGAAATTTCACAATACATTCTGCAAAATTTCAGAATCAAGACGCACCGGAACCAAGGCGATAGCAAAGGATTTAACGCCATGTTCGCCGTGAGCAGCGTCGATGCCGCCAAATGCTATTACGAAGAACTGAACCGCTTGCAGGTGGGCTTGGAAAGACCGCTGAAGATAGCGACCATATTTTCTTTTGCCGCAAACGAAGAACAGAATGCCGTAGGCGACATTCCCGATGAAACTTTTGAAGTGTCGGCAATGGATTCTAGCGCCAAGGAGTTTTTGGCAAAAGCGATTGGTGATTACAATGGAATGTTTGGCACAAGCTTTGGCGTAGATGGCAAAGAATTTCAGAATTATTACCGCGATCTTGCCAAGAAAGTGAAAAATAGGGAAGTGGATTTGCTGATTGTGGTGGGAATGTTCCTGACCGGTTTTGATGCGCCTACATTGAACACTTTATTTGTGGATAAAAACTTGCGCTATCACGGATTGCTCCAGGCTTTTTCACGAACCAACCGCATTTATGACGCCACCAAGACTTTCGGCAATATCGTCACTTTCCGCGATCTTGAAAAGCACACCATCGACGCCATTACTTTATTCGGCGACGAAAGTACCGCCAATGTCGTGCTAGAAAAGAGTTACAAAGAATATCTGGAAGGTTTCAAAGATCTTGTTTCGGGCGAAGTGCGTAAAGGCTATGTCGATATCGTCAAGGAATTGAAAGAAAAATTCCCGGATACAGATAACATCGTGAAGGAAAAGGATAAAAAGGAATTTGTCAAGCTGTTTGGCGAATACTTGCGCGCAGAAAATGTGTTGCAGAATTATGACGAATTTACAGCTCTTCGGGATTTCCAAAAGATAGATGCCAATAATTCGGAAGCCGTTGAAGCTTTCAAGGCGGCGCATTTTGTGACGGATGAAGACATTGAAAAAATGCAAAAAATAGAAATGCTTTCGGAAAGAGTCGTTCAGGATTACAAGTCCGCTTACAACGATATTCGGGAATGGATTCGCCGGGAACAGCGTGGAAATGATTCTGAAAAATCAAAAATAAATTGGAATGATGTCGTATTTGAAGTCGATCTGCTGAAATCGCAAGAAATCAATTTGGATTATATTCTGGAACTGATTTTTGAACACAACAAAAAGAAAATGGACAAGTCTTCGCTTATCGAAGAAATCCGTCGAATGATTCGTTCAAGCGTCGGCAATCGCGCCAAGGAAAGTCTGATTGTGGATTTTATCAACGATACCAATCTGGATTCCATTGGCGACAAAACGGAAATTATAAAAGCGTTTTTTGAATATGCGCAAAAGGAACAGCAAAAAGAAGCGGCGGATTTGATTGAAAGTGAAAAATTGAACGAAAGGGAAGCGAAGCATTTTCTGAAAATTTCTTTAAAGCGGGAATACGCCAGCGATAACGGAACGGATTTCAATAGCATTTTGCCTAAGATGAGCCCGCTAAATCCGCAATACCTGACAAAGAAGCAGACGGTGCTGCAGAAAATTGTGGATTTTGTCGAAAAATTTAAAGGTGTCGGCGGGGAGGTTTAACGGGGGCATTTTCCCGCCCGCAAATCCTTTTGGTCGGGCTGTTTCATGAATGTAATTTTCTATATTCTCGCCGAGGTTTGTATGAAAAAAATTCTTTTATTGCTTTTGCTTGCGCTTTCCGTTTCCTTTGCGGAAAATTTGACCATTCAAGGGAAACTGACGGAAATCCCGGGCAAGATGCCGCCGAACGATTTGTACAATTACGTCTATATTTTGAAGTATAAAGTCACGAAAGTGCTCGAAGGGAAATTTGCCGGCAAGGAAATTCTGGTGGGCGTCTATAATCCGCTGACTCCGCGCGGAGCATCTGCCGATAAAATGGCCAAGCTTTTCCAAGGGGATGTGCGGGCGTTCAAGGCGGGCGATTCCCACGTTTTGAAACTGCTCCCTCTGGAGGGCAATTATTCGGGTGCGGTCGAAGACGAATATTTTGACGACGAATCGGAACGCTATTTGGCGGTCGAAGTTTTAAAGGCGAAGTAATTTGGTTTTCTCGTCCCAGATTTTCCTTTTCTACTTTCTTCCGCTTTTTTTTGCCGGCTATTATTTTTTGCTCTGGCGAAAGGCGAAGCATTCCTCGCTGAATTTTTTCATCACCGTATTCAGTTACATTTTTTACGGGTGGATGGAGCCGCGGCTCGTCCTGCTGATGTTCGGGACGACTCTTTTGAATTATGTCGCTGGCAAATGGATTTCTGCGCCGGGAGCTTCGTCTTTGAAGCGCAACTCTTCCTTGACGATTTCGATTCTGGTGAATTTGGGAACTCTCGGCTTTTTCAAGTATTATATGTTTGCGATGGGCGGGGTCAATGCGGTCGTCCAATCTTTGGGCGGGGAGCCGTTTACCGTTCTGCGGGTTCTGTTGCCGGTGGGCATTTCCTTTTACACTTTCCAGGCGATGAGCTATACGGTGGATGTCTGGCGCGGGGATGCGCCCCCGGTCAAAAATTTTGCGACTTTCGCCTGCTATGTTTCGCTTTTTCCGCAGCTGGTCGCCGGGCCGATTGTCCGCTATAACACTGTCGCCGAAGAGCTGGATTCCCGAAAGCATTCGTGGGAAAATTGGATGCGGGGCATGACCTATTTCTGCCTGGGGTTCGCTAAAAAAATTTTGATTGCGAATCAGGTCGGGGTGATTGCCGACCGTGTGTTTGAAGCGGATTCTCCCGGCATTTTGAATGCCTGGTGGGGCTCTCTCGCCTACATGATGCAGATTTACTTTGATTTTTCCGCTTATTCCGATATGGCCGTGGGACTGGGACTCATGCTGGGTTTCCATTTCCCGCGGAATTTCAACGGGCCGTATCGTTCGGGGAGCATTTCCGAATTCTGGAGCCGCTGGCACATCTCGCTGACGACGTGGCTTAAGGACTATCTCTATATCCCGCTTGGGGGGAATCGGGTCGCTCGCTGGCGGGTCTATCTGAATCTTTTTTTGGTGATGTTCGCGTCGGGAGTCTGGCATGGGGCGGCGATGACGTTTATCTGCTGGGGACTTTATCATGCGTTCTTTATGATTGTGGAACGCGTCAATGGAAAACGCGCTCTCTATTTCAAATTCCCGCGCCTTGCGCAAGTTCTTTTGACGCAGATTATCGTGCTGTTTGGCTGGGTGCTTTTCCGCGCTGCCGACATTTCGTCGGCGTTGAAAATGTGGAAATCCATGCTGGGGCTTTCCGCTGTGAATCCGGCGGATCCGATTCTTTTTGCCGAAGTGTTCACGCCGACTTCCGTCGTGTTTATGCTGTTGGCTCTTGTCTATGCGTTTTCGCCGATTCGGGCTTTTGAATGGTGCCAAAAAATCAGCGTTCCCCGGTTAGTGACGGCGTTTGCCCTATTTGCGTTTGCCGTTCTCGCCCTGTTTACGCAGACTTATAATCCGTTCCTGTATTTTCAGTTCTGAACCCGTTTGAGAATGCAGCGGTAATCGGCTTTTTGCAGAAAATCTTCCTGGTGCTCGATGGCGATGACGGTATGTCCGTTTTGGCAGAGTTCCTGAATGAGGGCGAGCATTTTGTCGATATCGCTTTTGTGCAGTCCTCGCGCGGGTTCGTCAAAGAGAAAAAGAGTGTTCGGGAATTTGGCGCGGGCAAGTGCCTGCGAAAGTTTGAGGCGAGCCGCTTCTCCGCCGGAAAGGTTTGTGGTGGGCTGCCCCAATCGCAAGTAGCCAAGCCCGGTTCGGATAAGCGGGGAAAGCTTGTCGGTGAATTTGTTTGCAAAATGGAAAATCGTAGCGGCTTTTTCGATGGTCAGGTCCAGAACGTCGGCATAGGAAAGGGTTTTGAATCGGATTTCCAGAATCTCGTCGCGGAAGCGTTTTCCTTGGCAGACGGGACAGACGCTTTCTTCGTAACCGGACGGGTCGCGAATGACGCCTTCGCCCTTGCAGGTTTCGCAACGCCCGCCGGGAATTGCCGTGCTGAATCGGGACGGGGAATATCCCTTGATTTTGCTTTCGGGAAGTTGGGCGAAGAGGTCGCGAAAAAGCGGTGCGATGCCGATGGCGCTCGCGATGGTGCTGCGTCGATTTTTGAAGAATCCGCGAGAGCTCAACAAGGAAATGTTTTGAATCCCCAGCGTTTTAAATTCGCCGCGAAAAAATCGGGGGAGAATGTTCTGGAATAAAAGAGTGCTTTTGCCGCTGCCGCTTTCTCCGGAAATGACGCTGAACTTGCCTATGGGAAAGTCGGCGGATACGGGCAGCATGTCGTAAAGGCGGAAGTTCTGGACGGCGATGCGGGATGGGGATTTGCCAGCGTTTTTCGTCGCTTGCGTTTTTTTCGCCAGTTCCCGCAACCATTTTCCCGTGGGGGAATCCGCTTGGCGAATCAGTTCTTGGGGCGTTCCTTGAAAAAGAATTTCGCCGCCGAGTTCGCCGGACCCTGGGCCCATTTCAATCACTTTGTCCGCTTTGCCGATCAAGTAGGGATTGTGTTCGATAAGGACCAGCGTGTTGCCTCGGTCGCGGATTTCTTCAAAGATTTTCCACAGCTTTTCGACATCGGTTTTGAAAAGCCCGCAAGAAGGTTCGTCCAGACAAATGCACATCCCGTCCAAGTGTCCTGTCGCCAAAGGGGAAAGTCGCAAGCGGCTGAGTTCGCCTCCGGAAAGGGTGCTGCCGATGCGTCCCGCTCCCAAATAGTCAAGCCCGATTTTGTTTACGGCTCGAATGCGGGCGAGCAGCGTTTCGGCTGTGCTCTTCAGGTATTCCGGCAGAAGGCCTTCAAAAAGATTTTGAAAACGCGATTCCAATTCCGAAAAGGAGGATTCCAAAATTTGCTTCCAGCTCGTTTCGCGAATGCTGGAGGCGAGAATTTGCGGTTGCAGGCGGAGACCGCGGCAATCCGGGCAAAGGCTGAGGCAATGTTCGCCGCTTTCCTTCGCCGACTCTTCGATTTCGCCGTCACCGTTGCAGGTCGGGCATTTAAAACGCGGGGAATGCGGGGAAAGATCGGCGGGATCGATAGGAGTCGCCGTCGTATCGTGTTCTGCGCAATAGGGAACCGTGCTGAAAATTTCCTTTTTTTTCCCGTCGTCCAAAATCACTTGTGTGCGGGAAAAACGCAAAGTGGCATCTACCGCTTCGGCGATGCGGGTCCGGACTCCTTCGCGGATAACGACGCGGTCCAGTACGACAAAGATTTCTTGCGGTTTTAAAAGGCGTTCGGCGGAGGTCAGGTCGCCCAGGGAATAGTTCACCCCGTCGGCGATAATCCGGGCGTAACCTTGCGAGAGAAGAGTTGCGGAATTGGCGTCCAGCGTCAGCCCTACGGATTCGATTTTGGCCAGAAATTGCAGCCGACTGCCCGGTTCGCTCTGGCAAATTTTGACGATGATTTCTTCGCGGGAAAAACTCCGCATCGGTTTTCCGCATACAGGGCAGGCGGGACTTGCCAAAGCCGCCCAGAGGATTCGCAAGGGAAGGCCGCACTCGGAAAGGGAAAGCGGGCTGGACTTTGCCGAAGCTTCGCCACGGGATGCCGAAATGGCGATGCTCGGATGAAGCCCGTCGGCGCTGTCGAGGGGAATGCTGGTTTTTCCGCCCAGGATCCGGATGGCAAAAGGACTGAGCGTTTCCAGATAGCGCCTTCGGCTTTCGCCATGGAGAACGTCCATGACCAGAGTCGATTTTCCACAGCCGGAGGGACCGCAGACGACAGAAATTTTTCCCAGAGGAAAATCCACATCCAGATTTTTCAGATTGCGGAGGTGGGCTCCGCGCAGGGAAATCGGGCGTTCTTCGGCGGGCTTCAGAATTCGCTCCAGTTGATAAAGACGGCTCCGAAGGGCGTATTGAAATCGCCGTTGGAAAAACCGTCTTCGGAAATGCCCAGGAAGAATCGATAACCGCCGCCGATACCGATTTCGAGGGTACGGGTGATTTTATAGTTGAAGTGCAGAGCGGCGTCGCCCATAAAAAATCCATCGTCCGCTTTGGAATTTTCGGAACCCTGCTTGCTGATGTTTGTGAATCCCGCACCGGCGGTCAGCGGAACGGAAATCGAAAAAGCGTTGTAGGCAAAGGGCTTCAGCTCGGTAAAAATGCCCAGCGATTTGTAGTCCACCGAAATTTTTTTCCCGCCTTTTTGCAGATTGACGTCATTTGCGACCGTAGAGGCGTATAATCCCAAGCGAAAGAGCGGATGGAAAGAAACGCCGCCGTGGATGGAAAAAGCAATCGATCCGTCTTCGAGAAGCAGGATGTTGTTCGCTTCAAATCCGACAAATGTCTTGACCGTTTTTTCGGAACGCGCCACTTCGTCCGTGTCGGTGAGAACGGTGATTTCGGCATTTGCCGTGGAAACGCCTAACGCTAGAGCTAGAATCCAGAATGTTTTTTTCATAGGTTCCCTTCGGTTTTCACCCAGTTCCATTTTTTGGAACCCGATTTCGGCCAGGAATAGATGGTCCACACCAGACAGTTCCCGTAGAGCATGATTGCCCAAAAGCCAAAGGCGAAAAGCAGCACAAGCGGAATGAACGCCAGCGACCCGTAAAACAGCGACATCCTGCTGACCAGGTTTTTTTGCAGCATGATGAGGATGATCAAATAACCGCAGGTGCAGACCCAAATGCCGAGGCTCACGACCAGCGACGGCCAAAAAAGTTTTTTATACGAATAGTGGCCTTTCCGGTAGGGGAGCAGGTAGAGGGCGAAAAAAATGAGAGCGACAAAAATCACGTTCATCGTAAACGTCCAAAAAGTGCTCATGATTTGAGGAACGGTTTCGGCGGTTAGAAACTTTCCGTTGTGCGCGATATCCAAAAGCCCGATTTTCAGATGATTGACGAACATGGCGAAAAAGGCGAAGCCTAGAGCGGCGATTAAAAGCAGCGGCGTGTAGGCGACAAATTGCTTGAAGAACGGCCTGGATGTCTGGTTTTCCCAGACGACGTTCATATTGACTTCCAGATTGCCAATGGCAAAGATGTAAGTGATGAACAGCGATATGGAACCGATGGCGCCCAGGGTCTGCAAATGGATGTGCTCGGTATTTTCCAGAAGCGGCATGATGTCGTCCAGTGGAAGCCCGAGCGAAAAGAACTGGTCCAGAACGGGCAGGTAGGTGTTGAAAAAAGAGCCCAGCCCCAAAGAAAGCGAAATCGCGGTGAGCAAAATCAGAAAAGGAATGACGGCGAGAAATGACGTGTATGTCATCGCCGCAGCCCGGATGGTGCCGTGATGAAAAAGAAACGCCTTTGTCGAAACGATGATCACGCGAAGCGGAATGGGCCATTTGTGGGTGATTCTGTCTATCTTCTGTTCAAGAGGCATTTCGCAGGATTCCTAAAATCTGAAAAGTAAATATTAGCAAAGTTTGTTATACTTGTTGTGTGAAAATTCGAGTTTTTTCCTGCTTGCTGCCTGTTGTATTTCTTTTCGCCTGTGGTGGAGAATGGGTCGCTGAAGAATCGTCGAAAGTTTCTTGTGATATTTCGGATGTGCCTTTTTCGACCGCGCAAAAAATTTCCCTTTCTGCGGATGGAGAAAAGCTTTATATTTTGGACCGTTACGGCCATGCCTACGCGTATTCGCGGAACGAGGCGAGAACTTGCGCTTATGAATTGGACAGGACTCCGGAAAATCCCGACGGCGAAATTCCGGTATCGATGGCGGAGAATATCGAAAAGGTCGGATCGTTCCTGTATTATTACGACGGCATTTCCGTTTTGCGCTATGACGATGCGGAGTTTTCTTGCGATATTTCTTTGAATGCTTTTGCGCTGACTCCCTCCTTTGTTTACTATGCGCCCTCTGCGGGACTGGGAAAAAATCGCATCACGGCGACGGGCTGCGTCAAAACAAATGTTTCCTTTTCTGCCGCGCGGGTGATGACTTTGGACGCTTCTGCGGACAGGATTGTCACCGTGGAAACTTCTGGAGCCTTGTCGGATCCGCCACAGCGTCTGGTGATTTATGATGAAGAGGGGAATGCGCTCGCGCGTTCCGCTTTGGCTGCGGACGATGTGAATAATTCCCTGCATTTTTGTTCGGCGACCCGGGTGCGTTTTGGCGCGGCTTTTGTGGCGCTTCTCGATGTGAAATGCGGCTATCTCGGCGTTTTTAGTTTGGACGGAGAATTGATGCATCGTCTGGATCTTTCGGAAATGGGAATTCGCAACGCTGTGGATATGGACATTGCCCGGGACGATCTTTTCCTTTTGACTTCCAGTTCGGTCTATCCGCTTTATTTTTTGGATTTCTCGTCGTTCGCTTTTGGCGAAGAAAGAATGTAGATTGTGACTATATGCTCAAGTTCAGCTTTTTAATCAATCCGATTAGCGGAGGCGGACAAGGAAAATCCATTCTCAAGTTCGTTCCCGAAATCATGCATTCCATGGATTTTGACGATGCGGAATGGAAAGCGGAATTGACAGAGGGGAGTCGCCTGCGGGAACAGATCCGGGAATGCGCGGAAGAAACGGAAACGCTGATAGCGGTTGGTGGCGACGGCACGATGTCCACGATTTTATCCGTCATGCTGGAATCGGGACTTGCCGATAAAGTGCGGCTCGGCTTGATTCCGCTGGGTACCGGAAACGATTTGGCGCGAGTCTTGAATTTATACGAAACCTTTGTCAATAAGGGACTTCTTTTTTTGGTGAGGAAGCTTGTGCAGGCAAGGCACAGGCCTTTCGATATTTGGAAAGTCAATGGGAAATTTGTGCTGGCGAATTATTTTTCGAGCGGAATCGACGCCCGGATTGCGCACGATTTCAATGCGGACAGGGCTTCCGGAAAAATTTCCAGCTCGTCGGTTCTGGCAAATAAAATGCACTATGTGAAACGATTTTTTGCGGACCGGCGGCATTGCCTGGGCGAAGCGGAACTCCGTTTTTGCGACAAAGAAGGCTGTTGGAAATCCCGGGATGTGTCCGGTTTTCGGACGGTGATTGTCGGCAATATCCCGAGTTTTGCTTCGGGGGCGAATCCTTTTGACGGCGGCGATATGGCGGACGGGCTTTTGGAAGTCGTTCCCGTTCCCAACATGAATTCTTTTTTCGGCGCTTTGGCACTTGGAACTTTTCCGCTCGTCGGAAAACTTTACAAGCGTTTCTTTTTAAAAACCTATCATGCGAAAGAAATCATTTTGCGGACTTCCCAACAGGAATTTCACCAGCTCGACGGCGACGATTTGACGCACCGCGTCGGCTCGGAGATTCGCATTGAATATGGATGCCGCGTGCAAATGCTGACTCTGGAACCGGGAAACCGCTTTCCTTCGAGTAGAGAAAACAGGGCTGTTTTATGAAAATGACGACGGCGGAAACGCTGGCCAATTGGCTCGGCACGAAAATCGAATACCAGCAAAGTCCAACGAATTTTGCGATTTCGGGATTTGCCCCGCTTTCCATGGCTCAAAAAAATCAGGTTTCGTTCTGGACGGGAAAATCGGTGGCGGGGGAATTGCGCAATACCGAAGCAGGACTCCTTCTGGTTCCTAAGGATTTTGCGGGTGCGCCTTCTGTCGGCGCTTTGGCGCGGGTGGAAAATCCCTATGCGGCGATGGTCCGTGTGGTCGAATTTCTCCATGAAGAAGAAGCGTTGCCGCGTTGCGTGCCCGCTTCGGCAAAAGTACACGAGTCTGCGGTCGTCGAGGGCGTTGTCGAAGAAAATGTGCAAATCGGGCCGCATTGCGTGGTCATGCGAGGCGCAAAAATCGGGCGGGGAACGGTTTTAGAGGCCAATGTGACCGTTTACGGAAATGTGCAAATCGGAGAAAATTGCGTTTTGCAGGCGGGAGTTGTCATCGGTTCGCGCGGCTTTGGATTTTACACGGACACGGATGGCGTGCGAAAAATGGTTCCTCACCGGAGCGGAGTCCGCATTGGAAATTTTTGTGAATTTGGAGCCAATTCTGTTGTGGCGGCGGGTTTTCTGTCTCCGACAACCATTGGAAACCATTGCCATTTCGATTCCTTTGTGCAAATCGGGCACAATTGCCGTGTGGGAAACAATGTGTATATGGCGTCCCAGTCGGGGCTTGGCGGGACGACGCTTGTGGAAGACGATTGCGAATTTGCCGGGGGAGCGCAAATTGCGGGGCATTTGACTATTGGGCGCGGGGCGGTTATCGCGGCAAAAGCCGGAGTGACCAAAAGTGTTCCTGCGGGGGCGTTTTATGCGGGTTTTCCTGCCGAACCGGTTGATCGGTGGCGCAGGGGAATTGTCGCCGTCCGTCGTCTAGCGGAAAAGAAGTAAACTTTTTGCGAACAAATTTTAGGGAAAAGTCTTGCCCACCATTCCCCTTTTTAAAACCACCCGTCGAATACAGGAGAAGCGGCTTCTAGCCGCTTTAAATCTAGCCGTGCAAGGAAGGACGGCCAGCCGGCAGTCAGGACGGTCTCCCGACCGTCCTGAAGTCTGGAAATATGCAAAAGCATTTCTCGCCAATTCCGACATTCCACTCCCCTTCAGAAAAGCAACGCCAAGCGGCGGGGACCCATGAGACTTAGGAACTTGTTCCTTTAGTCGAATTGTGCCTGAAAAGGCTGCCGCTTCTCCCAGGAGCCTCTCCCTGTCAGCGAAAAGTCTGAAATTCCATTTCGCATTTCAGAAAATACCGACCGGGAAAAATCCCTCTAAAAAAATACAACGTCCCGCATTCCTTCTAAAGATACACAAGACGTAATTTTGGACGACTTTGGAGGAAAGCCGCCTATAATTTTCCCGCAAAAAAATAAAAAAACGTAATTTTGGTGACACTTTTTCTTTCCTCAGGTGTTTAAGAGGCATGAACAAGCAAAGTTTTGCGGAACGTGAAGCCTTTTCCAAATTGTACGAAGCTTATGCGCCCATGGTTTACCGCCGTTGCGTTTTTATGCTGAAGGACGAAGCGGAAGCCGGAGATATGATGCAGGACGTTTTTCTGCGGATTTTTTCCCGCCGGGATTCCCTGGATTTATCGGCCCCTTCCAGCCTGCTCTGGAATACGGCCACAAGGCTTTGCCTCAATCGGATTCGTGATAATATCCGTCATGGAGTGCACGTGGCAAACGACGATTTGCTTTTGCAGATTGCCTCTGCCCGTGACGAATTTGACGATTACGAAGCCAAAGGCGTTCTGGCAAGAATTTTTGCGAAAGAACCGGAATCGACGAGGACCATGGCGGTGCTGCACTATGTGGACGGCATGACTCTTGAAGAGACCGCGGAAGCCGTGGGGCTTTCTGTCAGTGGGGTTCGCAAGCGTTTACGTTCTCTAAAATCCAAGGTCAAGGAGGTGAAGTGATGAAATTTGACGCTCACATTCCAGAGATAAAGCTGGAAAAGTATCTACTGGGGGAACTTCCCGAAAAGGAAATGGAAGAAATCCGCCATCGGGCAGAAAAGGACGATGTTCTGCGTTTCCGTTTGCAAGCGATGCGGGAGCAAAATGGGAAAATCCTCGCAGAGAATCCCTTTGAAAATCTGGCGGAAAAATTTTATGCTGCGGAAAATGCCCGGCCCGCAAAAATTTCGGGAGAGTTCCTTCCGCTGTTTGTAAAAGTGGCGGCAGCCCTTGTGCTTGCCCTCGGTATTTTTACGGCGATTTTCACTTTTGGGAAATCCGAAACCCTTTTGCTTCAGCCGGAAAACGCCGGAAGTTCGGATGTGGCCATGGCGGAAACCCGGATTAAGGGAATGCAGGCCCGGATGGAAGTCTGGAAAAAAACGGGGGATTCCGCAGTGCAGCTGCAGGCCAACGATTGGGCGCGGGAAGGCGACGAATTGCAGCTTCGCTATCTGGTTCCCGAAAAATGCTTCGGCTTGCTTTTCAGCATGGACGGAAACGGCGTGCTGACGGTGCACTTGGGAAATGGGGATAAAGCGGTGGCATTGGAACCGGGAAAAATGACGACTTTGCCTTTTGCCTACAAATTGGACAATGCGCCCCATTTTGAAAAATTCTTTTTATTGACTTCGGCGGATGCATTTTCGGTAGATGGCTCGGATATTGACAAATCCCTTGCTCAGCCGAAAGTTCAGACCATTTCTTTCACCCTTCGCAAACAGGAAAAATAGGAGGTAGCCATGAAAAACTTTTTCCAAAAATATGTGAAATCCGCCATGGAAAATTTTCCTGGCGACTCGAATGCGCTTCTTTTTTGTCTTTTCGGATTTTTGATTTTCTGCGTTCCGGCTTTTGCGGCGAATGCGCCCGCTTCCATTGAACGCTACGTCTTCGCCATCAGCGCGAACGACGGCGGCAAGGACCGCGCCACTCTGCGCTATGCTGAAAGCGACGCCAAGGCTTTTGCTTCGGTGCTCAAGGAATTGGGCGGCGTTCCCCAGAAAAACGTACTTCTGGTGCACGAACCCAGCCTTTCCCAGTTGAACGCCCGCTTTGACCAGCTGGACAAAATGATTCGCCAGGCAAAGGGGAATAGCGGCAGGGACGAAGTGCTGGTGTATTACAGCGGCCACGCCGACGAAAAGGGACTCCGCCTGGGTTCGGAACTTTATGTGTGGAGCGAATTTCGCAAACGGGTGGATGCCTTGAGTTCCGACGTGAAAATTGCGGTTATCGATGCGTGCGGCTCTGGAGCGATTATCCGGGCCAAGGGCGGAGTTTCCGTTCCCGCTTTTATGATGGACAAGAGCAGTGATATGAAGGGCTACGCTTTTATTACCAGCAGCACCCAGGACGAATCCAGCCAGGAAAGCGACAAGTTGCAGGGTTCCTTCTTTACCCATTCGCTGGTGAGCGGGCTTCGCGGTGCAGGGGATGCGAGCGGCGATGGGAAAGTGACCCTTTCCGAAGCTTACCAGTTCGCTTTTAACGAAACCCTTTTGAAAACGGAAACCACCATGGGCGGCGCTCAGCACCCCAGCCGGGATATGAATCTGATGGGCACGGGCGACGTGGTGATGACGGATTTGCGCAGCACCAGCGCGGGGCTGGAATTGAATGAGGATGTGGATGGTCGCATTTTTGTCCGGGACGAAAACGGCGTTCTCGTTGCGGAACTTTACAAAAAATCCGGACGTGCCATGAGCCTTGGGCTTCCGGCTGGCAAATACACGGTGCGCTTGGAATGCCCTGCGGAATACAAGGAAACGGCTGTGGCTCTGGTGGATGGCAAGCGGGAACACGTCGGTGCGAACCGCTTTCAAAAGGTGGCTGCGGAAGAAACGGTTTCCCGCGGGAATTTGGATAAAAATTGTGCTGCTGGCGATACCGTCAAGTGCTCCTTGGATTCTCTGGATCATCACGGCGTTTCTCGGGTCTCCTTCAATGTGGTGGATATCGAAAACAAACCTCGCAAAGGGACGCAACTGGGATTCTTTGTGACAGTCAGCAAGGATTACATGCTGGGGAGTCAGGTCAGCCTGCTTGCCAACATCGCCGATAAGGAAATGCACGGAGTTCAGATGAGCGCGCTCTCCAATATCGCCGACGAGCATCTGGAAGGGGCACAAATATCCAGCGTCTTCAACTATGCAAATAGCTTTGACGGACTTCAGCTTTCCACGGTGAATGTATTAAGAAATTCATCTCAGGGCGTGCAGATTGGAACTATCAACGTGGCGACGGATTCCGTTAAATCTTTACAGTTGTCGGTTGTCAATGCCGCCGCTTATGCAAAAGTTCAGGTGGGTGCTGTGAACGGAGTCGGCGCTTCTGGTACGCAGGTCGGCGTTGTCAATGGTGCGGGAAAAGCCGACGTCCAATTATCCACACTCAATGCAGCGGGAACTTCCGGCACGCAGGTCGGCATTGTCAATGTGACCGGAAAATCCACAGGCCGGCAGTGGGGCGTTATCAACGTGTGCGGCAACTGCGAAAACACTCCTATCGGTCTTATCAGTTTTGTCGGGAACGGCGTCTGGTCCGCTTCGGGAATTTTCAACGAAATGGGAGGAACGGGCATCAAGGTGGATTTGGGAACGGCCTATTTCTATACCAGCTTTGAATCGGCTCGCAATTTCAAGGATGACAAATTATTTGAACGCTATGACCGAATTTTTGAAACCGGTTTTGGCGTGGGAACGCACTTTGGCAGATACGGCAGCCATTTTGAACTGGAATA
Organism: Fibrobacter intestinalis; assembly: GCF_900167415.1. Taxonomy (GTDB): domain Bacteria; phylum Fibrobacterota; class Fibrobacteria; order Fibrobacterales; family Fibrobacteraceae; genus Hallerella; species Hallerella intestinalis. The sequence continues at coordinate 36,527 of NZ_FUWU01000020.1, forward strand.
CATGTTCCTGAATGTGACCAGCAAATATGCGGACAGCTTTGGCTTTGTCAGCAAGGATGAAAAAACGGCCTTCCACCATCGTGTTCGCTTTGGCGCAACCTACCAGCTCTTTACCGGCGTAGGACTTTCCGGAGGCGTTTCCCTGAATTTGGCGACCAGAGGTTACGCCGACAAAAATCCGCTGAAACCTTTGGGCGATTACCATGCCGACTTCGGTTCGGAAACTCGGGACGGGCGCGTTTGGCCGGGCTTCTATGCCGGGCTGACCCTCGGACGATTCTAATTTACTCCTCTAAAAAATCGAGAGCAACTATCGCTAGCGGGAAACTTCCAACAAAGCCCCGCAGCTCCAAATCTCAGACAGCAGGTCTCTCGATTTTTCTTCATTAAAATTTTTAAGAAACCTCAATTCAAAATTTTTCTGGGTTCAAAAGGATAAAGTTTTTATCCAAGGGATAGCTGTATGCATATTCGATTTTTTATGCTGATTTTGCTCTGTGCAATGGGCTTGTTTGCCACCGAAATCAAGGATTCTTCTTCCCGGAAAACGGAGCTGGAAAACCGCTTTTCCTTTGTGGGCATTTTCTTGCCGCACCAGTCCTTGCGCAATTCGGAATCCCTGCACAAGTGGCCCTTTTTTCTCACGGCGTCGCCCATGGGTTGGAATACGAGCTTGCGGGCGCAGCGGGATTTTGGGAAGTGGATAACGCCCAAGGCTTCTTTGAACGGGGATCTTTTTCTGTTCGGACTCGGGATTCGGAGCGACCTCTCCTTTGAATTCTTGCACCTTTTGGAAGTGGGCGTTCAAGGGAACGTCAGCACGGCCATCAATTATGGGAGCGTAGCGACCTTCATGGGAACCTACAATCCGGAAAAAAAGGACTACGATTGCGATGCGTTTATGACGCGATTCCTTTTGGGCGTGAACTACCATGCGACGTTTTCCATCCCGCTGATGGCGTTCCTTCCCAGGACCGCCTGGACGAAATGGATTTTGAAAGCAGAGGCTTCGTTGAATTATTTGCATTATACGGGCGCAGACGATGGGGATGTCTGGATTGTTGGAACGGAGATTGCAGCAAATGGTTACAAATGGCAATACGGGGCGACCTTTGTTTGGCCTTTGCCGTTTGCGCATTTCCCCATGGCGATGGTCTCCTATGGCGTTCAAGGGATTATGCACAAGTCCGACTACGACACGGTTTATGATCCCTATGACCCGGAATTCAAGCGAATCCATGTCACTCCGCAAATCGTCATCAAGTTAAATGAAAATTGGGCGGGAATGTTGATGGCGTCCGTTTCCCGCAACCGGAAATACCGAAACCGTTATGAAAGCAATCAGGAACTTTTGCAGGAACGGACCGGGCACGAGTGGCTGCTGTCGGCGGTGACTCTTGTTATCAGTCGAAAGTTTTGAAATGAAAGCGGTTATTTGCTGGTCGATAAAAAGGGAAATTATATACAATCTTCCTTCAAATCCCCTCAAATAAATTTTTTTCAAAGCGTGAATTTCCTTTTCACAAGGGAAAATTAGTTCTCAATTCTCAGTTCCAACTTCCTGTCGAACTAGCCGAAGGGCACTAACCACTAACTTGTAGGAATACTTCAACTGCGGAATCATAGATTTCAACTTTTAGGGAACCTCGGAGGCGGCTGCCGTTTTTCCTAAGAATTCTAACAACTGACAACTAGCCACTATCTACGGACTTCTCTTCCTCTTTGCTCTTCGGAGAGCGGAAATCCTCGTTTTCAACAATCTGCCCCCCGAACTTATTCCATGTTTTCTTTTCGGAATTTTATTTTTATGGCGTCTTTAAGGGCAATTAAGGTAAACGCTGTGTGTCAAAGATCGAATCCCATCCATTAGAACCCTTTTTGCCGCAAGGCACGAAATTGCTGATGCTCGGCAGTTTTCCGCCGCCGCAGAATCGCTGGTGCATGCCCTTTTACTACCCGAATTTCAACAATGATATGTGGCGGATTTTGGGAAAGGTCTTTTTTGACGAACGCGAACATTTTGTGCTGCCCGCCAAAAAATGTTTTGACAAGTCTTTAATCGAAAGTTTTCTGAAAAAAGTCGGCATCGGTATTTTTGACACGGCTTCTGCGGTCATTCGGGAAAAGGGAAACGCTTCGGACGCATTTCTTCAGGTGGTGACGCCGACGGATGTGCGCTCTATGCTTTTGAAAATTCCACATTGCCTGGCGGTCAATACGACGGGGACTTTGGCGACCGAAACGGTTTGCGCGCATTTTGGAATCGAGGTTCCGCGCGTGGGGGAAAAGGTGCCGTTCTTTCTTGGCGAACGCAAACTTTTCCTTTATCGGACGCCGAGTTCTAGCCGCGCCTATCCGCTCGCATTGGAAAAGAAAGCGGCCGCTTACCGGAAAATGTTCGAAGAACTCGGAATGCTTGCGCTTTAGACAACCTATCAATTTACCCAAGCCGTTTTTAAGCCGCCATCAATCGTCGGCTTAAAATTGGAAATAGATGAACGGCGGCGAGTCGGCACTGGAAAACTGGTAGATGATGACGCAAGAAATGACCGCGCAGACGATAATCGCCCAAAGGGGAAGTTTGCAGAATACAATCCGGTAGAATCGTTTAAATCGGTCGGGAAGCCAATGGATGAGCATTCCCAACGCAAAAACCAGAATAATGGAAAGGTGGGAGAACGCCATTTGGGGAAGGAGCGAAAGGTCCCAAGGGCTTCCGATTTGGTGAATCATATTGCGGGCGGTTTCCCAGGCGACTTGATTCGCTTCGGCAGGGTCGAGATTGGAACCGGCTCGGAAGAACAGGCGCGTCGAAGTGATGAAGATGAATGTCAGAACGACGTTCCAAGCAAAGCGTAGGCGGGGGAGCGCTTTTTGGAAAAAAAGTCCGTAGAGCAGCTTGGCGTAAATACCTGCAAAAATGAGTCCGCTCCAGACGGCGACAATTCCCCAAAGCGGCGTGTAATGCCATTTGCAGGCAATGGCCGCGATGGCGGCGATAAAGAACATCAGGATGGCGCGCACTTCGATTTTCTGCTTGCTCCATTGCGTGTTTGCTATCATTCCGAGTCCGTTCAGTCCGCCCCAGATGATGAAATTCCAGCTGGCGCCGTGCCAGAGTCCGCCGATAAGCTGCGTAATCATGGCGTTCATGTGTTTGGCGATTGTCTTGCGGGAGTCCTTTTTGAAGAATGCGCTCAGACCGAGAATCAGGTAAAGAATCCCCAGGGCGAGAGCGACCCAGACGCTTCCCGAAAGCATAATCGCAATGGCGGAAATGATTGCCGTCCAAAAGAACGTGCCGAATCCTGCGCCCCGGTTTCCGCCGAGAGGAATATACACGTAATCGCGTAGCCAGCGGGAAAGGGACATGTGCCAGCGATGCCAAAATTCCGAAGGCTTGTCCGCCTTGTAGGGGCTGTTGAAGTTCTGCGGCAGATGAAATCCCATGAGAAGGGCGACTCCCGTGGCGATGTCCGTGTAACCGGAAAAATCCGCATAGACTTGCAGCGAATAGGCGAAGAGGGCGAGCAGATTTTCAAAACCGGTGAAGAGCAGCGGCGTTTCAAAAACCTTGTCCACAAATTGCGTGGCGAGAAAATCGCTCAGGATGATTTTTTTGGCGAGCCCGTTCAGAATCCAGAAAACGGCGATGCCGAAAGCATGGTGCGAAAGGAAAAATTTTCGGTGCAGCTGGGGAATGAATTTGTCGGCGCGGATGATGGGGCCGGCGACGAGTTGCGGAAAGAAGGTCAGGTAAAATCCGAAGTCAAAGAGATTGGAAATCGGTTTGACGGTCTTTTTAAAGACATCGACGCAATAGCTTATCGCCTGGAAAGTAAAGAACGAAATGCCCACGGGCAAAATAATCTGATCGACGAGAGAATGGGCATGGAAAAAGTGATTTCCAGCGGCGGCAAAGAAATTATAGACTTTCAGGTCGATGCCGAAAAGTTCCCGAAGGACGTCCAGAAAAAAGTAGGCGTATTTAAAATAGCCGAGAGTCAGCAGATTGATGATGACAAGGACGACCAGCGAAAAGATTTTTTTCCCGCGGTGATCAATCCGGTAAAGAATGTGCCCGCCGATAAAATTGGCCAAAACGCAGAAGGCGAGCAACACCAGATAGCTGCCGCTGGTTTTGTAGTAGAAAAAGAGGCTCGCAAAAAAGAGGAAGGCGTTGCGAAGCAGAATCTTGCTGTGCACCAGGGCGAACAGCGCAAAGACGACGGCAAAAAATGCCCAAAAATAAAACTGCGTAAAAATCAGCGGTTTAGAGGGATCGAACAGGAACAGGCTTTGAAGAAGGCTTATCGGATCCATCATTTTTTGACCTTCTTGGGTACGGTTCGTTTGGATTTGGTTTTCGTGCCTTTCATTTTTTTGGCGGGGGAATTGGCCGTTGGCAAATTCCCGATAGCGGGAAGATTCTGGGGAATTTGCGTGACTTTCGGGGATTCCGGAAGCAAGATCTCCTTGATGGCATCGTAAAAAAGATCGCCCAGAAGTTCATAACCCGCATTTTTGAAATGCACACGGTCTTTTTTGGCGTAGTCCGCAAGCTGCCAGATTTCCATGGATTTGAAACCGCCCATGATGCCGTATAAATCCCAGAAACCGCCTTTGTATTTTTGCGCCAGTTCGCGCATCGCCTGGGCGACGAGAACGCTGTTCAAGTTGGGCTGATTGGAAGACGTCAGATAGCAGTCGTTGTTCGATACGAAGAGGAAGGCGGCGTGGGGCGAGACCGATTGGATGCGCGAGAGGAGAGTGTCGTAATGCGCCTTGAAAAGGTCGGGATTAAAGATATTGACATTCGCGTCGTTGATGCCGATGGCCAAAATGACCAGATCGGGCTTGGAATATTGCAAATCCCGTTCCAAATTTTCCAAGGAGAGATAGGCGTTCAAGTCCGCGCCATTGACGCCGATGGAGTTATAGGTGAGGCCTGGAAGCGTGTCGCTCAGAAGAATTCCCGTCAAGGTAAAGGAAACCGGAGCCGAAAAAAAGAATGACGAATCCGCAAACAGGGAGTCCACCTGCGGGGACGTGAGGTTCGCGAAAATTTTTCGGAAGTTTTTTTCCTTCTCGGCATTTTCCCAAGGGAAGGTGAGAATCAGCGAATCGGCGCGTCGGGGGAGCGAAAAAACGAAACTGCTGGACGTGGAATCGTATTTGGGCTTGTACTTTTTTCCGTTTTCGGCCAATTGCAGAACCGGTTCCGTCGAATCGGTCGAAGTGCCAAAGACCCGAACCTGCGTAAAATTCCAAAAATCTTCGCCCGGAATTCGCGTGTTGAGGACGATACGGATTTCGGCGTCCGGGTCGATGGTGGTGACTTCAAACCCCATAAGCCCCAAGGGATGCGGACGCTCCTTGAAAACGCTGCGTTTCCATTTGAAGTGGCCCTTTTTTCGGGAAACGTAACTGATGGGGGTGTTGGAATTGGCCGCCGTATAAGGAAATACGAATCCTCTTCCGGCGGCGGGAATCTGGAGGTCTTTGACCAGTCTTGCGCGAACCCGGTTCGAAATGACATCCGCTTGGATGTGGGACCCGCCGAGATGCAATATGTTGATGTTGCCTTGACCGGTGTAATTCAGGGAATCCAGTTTGTGGAGAAATGGGGCAAGGGCGGCGTTGCCTGCCGGAAATTCAATATGGTTCAGGCTGGTGTCTATCGGCAGATTTACCGTTTTGACAGAGAGCGAATCCGCCCAGATGCAGGTGGCGAAAAAAAGCAGCGATACGAGAAAAGGCGTCGCTCGCAAAATCATGGTTCGCTTTCTCCGACGTTATCCAAGGAATCTTCAGTGGAAATTTGATGGATGGGTGTCAGAATCAGCGTGTCGTTTTGCGCGATCAGCGTGTCGGCTTTTGCCGTTTCTTTTTTTAACTGCTGGATTTCTTTGAGCTGGTCGTTTCCGATGTCGTGCTTCTTGCGGAACTGGTAATAGTCAAAGTGGAGCTTGATCGCATTGTAGAAAAGTTCGCCCATGCGCGCTGCGCCGTTGCGGGTGAAGTGGATGTAGTCCGGACCACCGAGCTTTTGCTGGACCCAGGATTTCATCGAATTGTGCCCGCCCATGACGCGATACATATCCCAGTAGGCGCATCCGTTTTTGAGGGCGATTTCCCGGATTTTTTCGACGGTCATTTTCAGGCTTGGAAAGCTGGTCCATTTGCCATTGATTTTTTTGGACATGTCCGCCGGACCGATGAAGAGAATGTCGGCATCGGGTGCCGCTTTGCGAATGGCTTGGATTTGCTTTTCCAGAATGCGTTCCACCCAGTCCAGATTGCTCGAATTGACGCTGGGAACCAGATTGCCTCCGTATTCCAAAAGAATCAGTTTGGCGTTCATCGCTTCCAGTCCAGTCCCCAGAAGCGCATTGTCCATTTTGGTAAAGATGGTTCCGGAGCTGCCGCGCATCGCCACGTTATCGACGGCGATTCCGGATTCCGCGTCCAGAGCGATAGTGTAAAGTTCCGCGTTGCCGGAAATGGTGAGGGTGAGCGATTCGGTTTCGTGCTGCAGATTCCAGGTGTAAACGGACATTCCGGGAAGCGTCGTGATTTCCGGGTCGTTCGCCTGGAATTTCCGCTTCTTTTCGCGCACAAGAGGCGGGAGCGTGTCCTGCGGAATCGTGTCGGAGACAACGGCGGAGTAAATCAGTCTGGTTTTCAGATTGGCCTTGTTGGCGAGCAGGCGAACCTTTTGGAATCGTCCCGCTTGAGGGAAGCCTTTTTGGTGCAGACTCTTTTTGAACGAAAAGGTGGCGCTTCCGTGCAAGTCCGTAACCTGCGCCAGGGGACCATATTTGTTATGGCGGGCGTGTTCCTTTTCAGGGCCGAAAATGCGGTGTCTTTGCAGGCTGCCCACGCTGTGACTTCCGATGACGAACGTCGGGATGTCGGCGAGGGGCGGAAGCATTCCCGGGCCGGAGCCGCCCCAAAGGGTTTGTGCAGATTCTCGGATGCTCGAAGTGATGCGGTCGCCTTCCAGCTGGGAATCGCCGTAGTGGACAATCCGGACGACTTCTCCGGAGTCTTTCGCTTTGGACACGCGGTCAAAGAAACGGTCGAACCAGCCGGGATTGCTGTCGGGAAAATCGAATCTTGTGGGACCGTTGTCGAAAAAGTCTTCGTAAAAAGCCAGCGAGTCCGCATATTCGGCGAATTTTCGTGCGCGGGTTTCGGCGAGCATTTGCCGGATCTGCTCTTCCGGATCCACTTGGAGGGAATCTTCCTGCGGGTTTTGCGGAAGATTTTCGAGAAGGGACGGAAAGCGGAGCGTCAAAGAACCCACGGAAATGCCATTGCTCGGGAAAAAAAGCGAAATGAGCCCCAGCAAGGCAAAAACGGCAAGGATGGCAAAAAGGGTGCGAAAAGGCGACATGCGTCTTTTGCCCTATTTGACAAGCTGCGTGATTTCGTGGATGGAGCCCGCGCCGGAAGTTCCCGATGCGAGAATCTTGTATTCGAATCCGCTTTCGGGAGCCTTGTCGCCATCGACATAGACGACGATTTTGGCGCCTTGGGCATTGGCCTGTTCCATCTGTTTGCCGAGCTTTGCCGCGGAAAGCGGATGATTGACGTTGAATCCCAGATTGCGGAGCTTGCTCGCTACGGCAAAAATCTTGTCCAGATCGTTGGTGAAGCTTGCTACGAAAAAATCGACGGATTGTTTGGAAGAGGGGAGAAGGCCGCGTTCTTCGAGGAGATTGGCCAGCACGACGTCGCCCATGCCAAAGCCGACCCCGGGGACTTTCTGCCCGCCGAGTTTTTCCGTGAGGCTGTCGTAACGTCCACCGCCGGCGATTGCCCGCATGGATTTGCCCTTGTCAAAAACTTCAAAAACGATCCCGGTGTAATAGGCGAGTCCGCGGACAATGGAAAGGTCGAGGGCGACCGAGTTTCCCGCTCCAGAAACTTCGAGGGTGTGGAAGAGCTGCCGGATTTCGTCGAGCGCGGCTTTCGATTCGTCGCTTTGAATTTTGGCGGCGACGTCGTCGATGCTTTTGCAGTCCATCAGGGAGTCGAGCTTGCTTGTCTGCTCGTCGGAAAGCCCCGCGTCGGCAAGTTCCGCGTAAAAATCCTTCTTTTCGATTTTCAGGCGGCGATCCAGAACGGGATAGACTTTGGAAACGTCGGCGACTCCGATTTCGGAAAGGTAGGCGTTCAGCAGTTTTCGGCTGGAAACGCCAATGCAAAAGTCGTCGTCTTTGAGACCGAAATCCTTGAGCATGGAGGCGATCGCCGAGAGCAGGTCCGCTTCCGCATAGATGCTTTCTGTGCCGATAATGTCCAGATTCAGCTGGAAGAATTCCCGCAGACGTCCTTTCTGGGCGCGTTCGTAACGGAAAAGGCGGGGCATGCTGAACCATTTGAACGGCTTTCGGAGGGAGTTGCCCTTTTGAATGACCAGACGGGCAAGAGTCGGCGTCATTTCGGGGCGGAGCGCGATGTGGCGGTCGCCTTTGTCTTTAAAATCGTAGAGCTGGCTAACGATTTCTTCGCCGGATTTTCCGGTGTAAAGTTCCAGATGCTCGAACATGGGACCTTCGTATTCTTCGTAGCCAAAACGGAGAGCGGCTTTGCGCCAAGTGTCAAAGATATAGTTTTGAATCCGCATGGATTCGGGATAAAAATCGCGCGTTCCTTTGGGAAGCGGTGGAGTCTGCATCTTGAGGTTGTTCATACGCACGCAAATGTAGAATTTTTCTACATTTAATGCGCAATGGCTACAAATGCGAAACCAGAAATTTTACTTGTAAACGATGACGGATACACAAGCGCCTATCTCGAACGATTTGCGCGAGCGCTTTCGGAAGTGGCTAAAGTCTATGTCGTCGCTCCCAAGACGGAACAGAGCGGCGTTTCGCATTCCTTTCAAGGTTTTGCAGGGCATTCGCTGGAAAAAATTCCGGGCAAAATCCCGGCGGATTTTTATGCGCTGGACGGATCGCCGGCGGACTGCACCAAGTTCGGCTTGCAGGAGCTTTTCAAGGATCGCCCTATCGAGTGCGTTTTTTCGGGACCCAACCACGGGGAGAACGCGGGGGTTTCGTCGCTGTATTCGGGAACGGTCGCCGGAGCTCGGGAAGCGGCGCTTTGGGGTGTCCCTGCGGTTGCGCTCTCGCTCTGTTTCGGGGCGACTTCCGTTATGGAAAACGAGGCCGCGCGGTTTGCGCAAAAAATCATCGAGGATCGGCTCTATCGCACGATGCCCGCCCATTCTTTCTGGAACGTGAATTTTCCCGACGAAAAGAAGGCGCCTTTTGCCGGCTACCGGGTGGCGAGGCAGAGCGTTTCCATGTTCACGGACCATTACGAAAAAAAAGACGGCAAATTCTTTTTGGATGGCTGCAAATTGCCCGAAACCTTTGCCGCCAATTCGGACGATCTGGCTTTGCACAGGGGATATGCGTCTATCACGCCGATGACGGTGGATCAGACCCTGGAAAGCGACCTCTCCCCGCTATTTCGGCTTGTTCAACAGAATTTTTAAGACAAAAATCGAGGAAAATCAATGGCTGATGAAAAAATAAAATTGACTCCGGGAATGCATTACGATTCCCTCATCGAACGCGAAATGCAGGACTGCTACCTGCGTTATTCCATGAGCGTGATCGTTGCTCGTGCGCTGCCGGACGTTCGCGACGGACTGAAGCCGGTGCACCGCCGGGTGCTGTTCGCCATGCACAAGCTGGGACTGACTGCGGACAAGGCGACCATGAAGTCGGCGCGTATTGTCGGTGAAGTCATCGGTAAATACCACCCGCACGGGGACGCCGCCGCTTACGATACGCTGGTCCGGATGGCCCAGGATTTTTCGTTGCGCTATCCGCTGGTTCGCGGGCAGGGCAACTTCGGTTCTGTCGATGGCGACAGTGCTGCCGCTATGCGTTACACCGAAGCCAAGATGACCCGAGTCGGCGAATTGATGCTGGACGACTTGGACAAAGAAACCGTGGACATGGGCAAGAACTACGACGAGACTCTCGACGAGCCGCTGGTTCTTCCTGCTGCGTTGCCGAACTTGCTCGTGAACGGCTCTTCGGGAATTGCCGTCGGTATGGCGACGAACATCCCCCCGCACAATTTGCGCGAAGTCACGCGGGCGATTCATGCCTATTGTGAAAACAACGACATTACCGGCGAAGAACTTTTGAATTACGTCTCGGGACCGGATTTTCCGACGGGCGGCATTATTTGCGGTCGAGCGGGTATTCGCGATGCTTATCTGACGGGGCGTGGAAGGGTTCGTGTTCGCGCCCGTGTCGAAATTGAAAAGGACGCCAAAGGCCGGGAACGTTTGATTATCAGCGAAATCCCGTATATGGTGAACAAGGCTCTTCTCGTCAAGAACATGGCGGATCTGGTTCGCGACAAGCGAATCGATGGCATCAGCGACATCCGCGACGAATCCGACCGGGAAGGGATGCGCGTCGTCGTCGATATCAAGCGGGATTTCCAGGGCGACATCGTCCTGAACAACCTGTACAAGTACACCCAGCTTGAAGACACGTTCAGCATTTACAACCTCGCTCTGGTGAACCGGACGCAGCCGACCCTTCTTCCGTTGAAGGACATGATTCGCTACTATGTGGATCACCGCTTGGAAGTCATCCTTCGCCGGACGCAGTTCGATCTGAAAAAGGCGCAGGCCAGAATGCACATTTTGGAAGCGCTCCGCGTGGCGTGCAGCAATGTCGATGAAGTCGTTGCGATTATCAAAAATTCAAAGAGCACCGAAGATGCCAAGCTGAATTTGAAAGACAGATATGCGTTTGACGACATCCAGGCGCAGGCCATTGTGGATATGCAGCTCAAGCGCATCACGGGGCTGGAAATCGAAAAACTCGAAAACGAATACCAGCAGCTGGTCATTACGGTCCAGGATTTGGAAGACATCATCGCCCGTAAGGAACGCCGGGTGCAGATTCTTTTGGAAACCCTCGATGCGATTACCGAAAAGTTCGGGGACGAACGTCGTACTTCGATAGAAAACGCCGTGCAGGACTACGATTCCGAAGACTTGATCCCGGAAGAGGAGCAGGTGATCACTTTGAGCCGAGAAGGCTACGTGAAGCGGCTTCCCATCGGGACTTTCAAGGCGCAGAATCGCGGCGGCAAGGGAATCATCGGTGCAGGCCTTAAGGACGAAGACAATATCCAGTCGATTTTCACGGCGAGCACCCACAGCTACCTTCTCGTGTTTACGAATAAAGGTCGGGTCTATTGGACAAAAGTGTACAACCTGCCGGAAGGTTCGCGGAACGGCAAGGGCAGACCGATTGTCAATTTTGTCAATCTGACTACGGGCGAAAAAGTTTCGGCGATTGTCCCCGTGCGCAAATTCGGCGGCTATAATTGCCTCGTTTTCGCCACTAAAAATGGCGTTATCAACAAGATGGATTTGAAGGTCTTCTCGAATCCGCGCCGTTCGGGAGTCAATGCGATTTCCCTGGACGAAGGAGACGAACTGGTGAAGGTCCTCTTGGTGGGCGTCACCGCCGAAGAAATGGAAGCTTCTGCCCGTGGCGAAGACATCGACGACGATGCAAATGTTGCCGAAGTGGAAGAATCCGATGTGGAATCCGCCGACGAACCGGTGGACAGTTCGAATATGGCGAAGGACTTGTTGATGCTGGCGACAAAGAACGGCCAGGCGATTACCTTCCCGATTTCGAGCTTGCGCACCATGGGACGCGGGACGCATGGTGTTCGGGGCATCCGTTTGATGGACGCTGACGAAGTGATAGCCCTGTTGTGGCTTAAATCCGAGCGCAAGGTTCTGACCATTAGCGAAAACGGCTATGGCAAACGTTCTGAGCCGGCGGCGTATCGCATTACGCGTCGTGGCGGCAAGGGAGTTCGCAATCTGAACATCACCGAAAAAACGGGCTGTGCCGTATTTGTCGATAGCGTTGCCGACGACTACGATTTGATTATCACCAGTCGTGAAGGGCAAGTGATTCGCATTCCTGTAGAAAGCATCCGTTTGACCGGGCGTGTTTCTCAAGGCGTAAAAGCGATTACCTTGGCAGAAAATGACAAGGTTCAGGATGCGACGGCATTGCCTAGCGATGACGATATCGAACAGGAAAGTGTCGAGGCGCAAGCTGGAGCGGAAAGCTCGGAAGGAGAATCTCCGGTAGAAATTGCCGAGGATGTCCCCACTCCGGAAAACCCTGCGGACGGCGAATCCGAAAACTAAAGCGCATTTCTTTTTGAAATCCTGTGCACGACTTCAGCGGCTCTCTCCGCTGCCGGAATGCATAGGATTTTTTGTTTTATAGACTGTAGATTCAAGGGGCGCAGAAAGGAAATTGCGCCTTTGGGATGCAACAGTTTTCTCCCCATTTTAACTTATATTTCCCTTGTATGTCTATCCATTTTATCCATCCGAAAAAGTCCGTCAATTCCGCATTTTTGAAATTGCCTGTGTCCGTTGAAAATATGGAGCGGTTCAGCACGTCGCTTGTGAACTTGTCCAAAAAACGCAACCCCGAACGGGATGAAGAATATCACAAGGGGGAAATCTGGAAATTCCTGCGGGGGATTTTCGAGCCGGATTATTCGGTGCAGGTAAAGCGTCCCATCGACTTGGCGATTTTCAATGGGAACGATACCAACGCAAAACCCGCCGTGATCATCGAAGTGAAATCCCCGACGAATGCAGCGGAAATGTTCAGCGCGTCAAAGCCCAACGTGAAGTCCTTGCAGGAGCTGGTGTATTACTTTATGCTGGAATGCAAAATGTCAATAATTACAATGCTTGCGGGACAAGTGAGCATTTTTTTGAGCACAAAAAAAAGAACCCCCGCACCGATGTGCGAGGGTTACTACCATAATGGAACAACAATGAAGTTCTTTTCCGATGTCAAATATACGAGTTTCCAGTCAAAGCGTCAATAATTCCCGAACATTTTTTCAATTTCATCTGTTAAATCGCTGTTCAATAAGTGGGAGTACGTGTTAAGGGTCATCTGGATGTTGGAATGCCGCATGAGCAGCTGCACCGCCTTGATGTTAGCGCCAGACCTGATAAGGTTGCTTGCGAAAGAATGCCGGAATCGGTGGTTCGTCGCCTCGCCCTGGAACCCCTCGGTGATAGCCGTTGCAGCCGCCTTCTTTAGTACTTTCAGTTGAGCGTTTATTGCGTAAGGCTTCCAGGCATCTCCGGCTATCTCTATCTCTTTTTTGAGACGTGAGGAAACAGGAACCTTTGCCGCCTTGTTGCCTTTTCCAATTACGTACAAGTGACCGTCAATGATGTCTTCGGGCTTTGCCTTTATCGCTTCGTGGATGCGTAGGCCTGCGAATGCCATTAGCGCCCACACGATGCGATAAGTAGGTCTCGGCGCCTTATCGAGAATGCGGTCAATCTGATCGGGAGTCCAGAAGTCGCGTTCCGCCATTTGCGCTTTCCTGCTCTTGATTATTTCCGCGGGATTGCGAATGTCAAGGTCAAAGACTTCTATCGCATATTTCAAAGCCGTCTTAAGGATGTTTTTTTCGTTGTTATATGAACTAGCCTTCTTTCCCGTTCTCGTTTCGTCAAAGGCGTCAAGAAGCGCTTTCTTTTCTACGCCCGCAATGTTGAGCGTCCAGACGCTTTTCATCGTCCTAGCTACGAATTGCGCCCGATTTATCGAGTGATGGCTAGCGTTCCTGCTTTCCAGATGCTTTATATACGTATCGAACGCATCCTTGAACGTCACGCGTTTTTTGCCGTCGCCGGAAAACGTGCCCGACGCCTTCATCTCCGCAAGGCGTTCAAAAGCCTCAGCCTTCTTTGCCGTTCCTAGACTCTCGTAGCGGATTTTGCCGCTCTCCGTGTCGAAGATGCGGGCGTACCATGTCATTATCTTGCGTGCCTTGTTACGCTGGCAAAGCGATAGCCTTATCATGGCAAACCTCCTATTTCCTCGGGCGCGGCTTGACTATTTGCCGCTCAACCCATTCGTCAAGCCATTCGGGCAAAAACAAGACCCTTTTTGCGTGCTTGAAGTAGCGGATGTTTTGCCTGTACATCTCTCGCCGGACGTGGTGTACGCTGACTCCGAGCGACTTTGCCGCTTCGTCGATTCCCATGTATTGCCTGTTGTTTATTACAATCATGTTTTCCATTTTTGTCTCCTATTTGTTTTTCATTTCCCAGTTTATGCACCTGTCGCCCCAGTCGTGGAATTTCTCGTCCACGATGCAGAACGCCTCGCCGCCGTGGCATTCTGCGCACCGGTGCCCCGGAATGTCGGGGAGGTTCTTCCCTGAATGCCGACAGTTGGCGCAGCACCGCAGTTCCTCGGCCTCTTTTCGGAGCTTCCGCAGCTCTTCCATAGTCGCGTCGTAATCCGACAGCGGGATGGTGACGGCGTACGGCTCGTGGTTCAGCGGGTAGCCGCCAGCCCCGGTGAATCCGTAGTCGCTCATTTGGTCTTCCTCTCGGGGAAATTGCGTAGGCACTTCCCGGCCTTTGCGCATTCGGCAAGCCCGCCGTTGGAATGCCCCAATCTGGAGCAGTCCCAGCACGGGAAACGGGCCATCAGGCGGCGTACGGCGTTGTTGTATGCCGTCCGGTTCTTTTCGGCCTTGAACGCATTTTCCTCGTGTATCATTTGCGCCCCCTCGTCGCCTTTTGGCGGCGTTCCCACTCGTCGTAGATGGACTGCTTGCCTTTTTTTTTGGCGGCCTTCCTGCGGACGATTTCGCCGACTGCGAACGCGACGGTTATGATGGCCAATGCAGCGAAGAATGCCGCCGCCTGTTGGATGGTGATTTCGGTCATGCGGCCTCCTGCGCCTTGGCGGCTTCCTTTTTCTTGCGTCGCCATTCCCGCTTGTAGGCGTTCCGTTTATCGCGGTTTTTGCGATTCCATTCCCTTTGGTTTTCCCTGTATTTTTCGGGGTGCGCCTTTTTCCATTTCCTCTGGCGTTCCCGTTCCTTTTCCTTGTTTGCGGCGCGGTACGCTTTCGCTTTCGCTTGGCACTGTTCCTTGTGCGAGGCGTAGTAGCGTTGGTCTTTCGTTTTTCCCGGTGCTTTCGCAGAGAATCCTTCCGCCGCCCGCAATGCGGCAAGTCTGTAGAAATCGTCAGTTTTCGACATCGGCGACCCCCTGCAATTTGTCGGCGAGCTTCCGGACGGAATCCGCGAAAATCTTGTAGTAGTGGTGGTTGTCCTGTTCGCGCGCCGCCCTTTCGCAATTCTCGAGGCGTTGAATTACCGCCATGGCGAAACCGGAAAGCCGGTTCAGCTCCTCGCGGATTTCCCGTTTCTCGCCCATTACGCCGCGGAACACGTCCTCGTAGAGTTTCAGGTAATGGGCGGCGAGATACTTTTCTCGGCGTCCCACGAGCAGTCCATTGTGGATGAAGCTGCGGACGTTCACGGCGACATCCTTCGGCGGGTTGTCCGGGAAGCTGTTTTTGAACCGCCTGATTCCTTCGTCGCTGCGGGTGTTGTCGAACGGCTCATGCCATTTTCCGGCTTCCGCTTTTTCGGGCGTTTCGCCAGCTCCGGCGGAATGGTCCATTTCCGCTTCCACGAGCGCGTACAGCTCGTCCAGCCGTGCGCGTTCCTCTTCGGTTTTTATTGCGGTCATTTCGCACCCTCCGCCATCATCTTTCTGGATTTTTCAAGAAACTTCTTGGCGTTTTCGTGAAATTCCTTTTTGCGTTCATCCGGCAAATCTTTCCACCAGTCCATAGGGTCGTAGATAGACAGGAAATGATTGCCTGGCCCAAATTCTCCGCAGACATCGAGTTCGTCCTTATACATGCTTTCCGCCAGCTTTTCATCGACGGGCAAATCGAACTCTTTGACAAGTTCTTTCGGGTCTGGCGTCCTGTCGTTCCAAGATTTTTCTTCTTCTTCCGAAGCGCATTCCCAAACGTATTGCTGCATAAAAAGAACGTCCCGAAGAAATTTTGTCGCCTTGTAACGCAGCTTCATGATTTCGGCATCCAGTTTAGGGCACCCCAAATCCTTTGTAGGCTTTTCGATTGCCTGTTTGATGCGCCAAAGACGTACGTTCAATTCGTATATTTCGGCTTCGTTTACGGTCATGTAATTTGTCATGGTTCTTTCTCCTCTATTTCGTTTTCCAGCATTTCCATAGTGCGGAGAATCACCGCCCCGCACTGGGCGAGTTCCAGCATGGCGGGGACTAGGTCTTCTTTCTGGTATGCCTCGATAGCTTCAAAGACTTCCTCTAAAATGATTCTGTCGGCCATGTAGGGGGGCTTCCCGTTCTTTTCCCTCATTGCTTTAAGGTTAAATTTCACGTTCCCTGCTGAACGCTCGGATAATCCGTCCGCGAAGTGCGGGTGCTTCGACTCGGCCTCGGCAAGCTCGATTTTCATCTGGGCGATGAACTTGTTCAGTTTTTCGGGCTTCATTCCTCCACCTCCTTGCCGCAAGGCGAGCCGTCGAGAAATTCACAATCAGTTAAGAAGTTTTCCGCAGGAATTGCGTCAATGCCAAATGTTCCATCGGAAAAGCGGTTTAATAGAGTTATTGTATACTCGTTTTCTTTGCCTTTTTTTCGATACCACTTCCCCCGCAGCATTTCACGGTCTTCCCAAGTAAACGAAACCAGTTTCTTTCTCTTCGCGATTTCGACAGGGTAGAAGAAGTCGAAAAAGTTTCCAGCGTCAGACTTGAAAGGATATGGGCATCCTTCGGTGATTACATCTTTCAGCTCTTGGATGCAATCGCCTTCTTCGACCATTAGTTTCAACTCAATGATTTTGTCCGCAAAGAATCCCTTGCTTCCTACGACTGCCCTGTCTGTGTGCAGGGCGTTGATAATTTTAGACTCGTCGAATTTCATTT
>NZ_FUWU01000102.1 GCF_900167415.1 Fibrobacter intestinalis
ACGGCTACGGATACGGCGACGGCGACGGCATAAAAGGAAAAGGAAAATGAACATGAAGCAAGGCATTATCAGTGTGAAGCTGTCCACCGGCTGGGAGCCGTGGGGCATCGGGACTTTCATGGACGGCATCGCCGCGCAGCGGGATTCGGGGGCGACGGCGTTCGCGTTCTGCCCGCTCACCCTCCGCAAGGAAGAAAAGGAGGAGGCGGCATGATGGACGGCATCCCACTCTCCGTCAGTGTGAAGCCGGTACGCACCATGGGCGACGTGCTGGGATTCGCCACCGCCGACGTGGGCGGAATCGTCCGGCTGCGCTCCATCCGAGTCCGGCAGACCCCGACCGGGCGCATCTACGCCGAGTTCCCGCACGTCCCCGGCGGACGCAACGGCGACTACTACCACGCCCTCGACTCCCGCTTCGCGTTCCGGCTCGACCGCGCGTGCGCGGCGGCATACCGGCAGGCCATCGCAGAAGAGGCGGAAAGAAAGAACTACACCGAACAACCGTAAAAAAAAAGGAAATGGAAATGGCGACTAACTACATGACCGTACTGGAACACGAAATGGACAACCTGAACGCCAGACTCTGGCGGATCAAGCAGGCCATCGACTGCAAAAGAAAGACGCTGGGATGCCAAGAACTGGACCGTTCCATAATGCGATACCGCTACAAGGTGACGAAGCACCTTCTGGACGTCCTCTTCATGCAGCACTACGTGTGGGAATGCGCCTCCGACGACGAATACAGGAAGTGGAACGAAAACACCCCGAAGCCGGAGGAACTCGTGAAGGATTTCGACTTCCAGGTGGACGAGGAAATGGCGAAAGGGCAGTACGCTGAAGAACTCGAGACTTGCGACGACATACCGGGCCCCGACATGAACTACCTCGACATCTACGACCCTTTGAACTGGTGGAAGGATTTGTCGAAAGAACGGAGGAAGGAATTCAACGAGAATGCGAAGAAGGCCTTGGCAGGCATCCGTTCAATGATCAAGGAGACGTGAATGGAACAAGGGAAATTCAAGGTTGGCGACCGCATCCGCATCGTCCGGATGGACGGTGAGCCGGAATACTCCGGGCGCGAAGGCGTCATCGATCACGTCTCGCCCGCATACGAACCCCTAGGAATCCTGGAACAGCTCCACGGCACGTGGGGCGGGCTTGCCGTGCAGCCGGAACGCGACGAAATCGAAATAATTCAACAAGGAGAATAAAAAATGGCAAACGAAGTAATGATACCCCTCGAACAGATCGGAATGATGGCGAAGGCGGTGAGCGACTCCGGCCTGTTCGGCATCAAGTCCGAGGCGGCGGCGTTCTCGCTGATGTGCATCGCCCAGGCGGACGGAATCCCGCCCATCAAGGCGGCGGTGCAGTACCACATCATCGACGGCAAGCCCGCCCTCAAGTCGGAGGCCATGCTCGCCCGCTTCCAGGCTTCCGGCGGCAAGATACGCTGGAAGGAACGCAACCCGAATCGTTGCACCCTTTGGCTGGAGCATCCGAATGCTGGCGAACTAGAGGTGACGTGGGACATGGAAAGAGCCAAGGCTGCGGGACTCGCCGGGCGGAACACGTGGAAGGCCTTCCCCGCCCAGATGATGTCCGCCCGCTGCATCTCCGAGGGCATCCGCGCCCTCTACCCCGCATGCGTCGGCGGGTTCTACACCCCCGAAGAGGTGAGGGACTTCGACGCCCCGCCGCCCGCAGCGCAGCCGAAAATCCCGAAGCCCGCACCGACCGCCAAGGCCGCGAAGCAAGCCACGCAGGAGGCCGAGATCATCGAGGACGGCTACTCCGAACCGCCGGTGCAGACCGACGCCTTTGCCGAGCCTCCGAAGACCGAAGCCAAGGAACCCGCCCAGAAGCCCGAAAATCCCGCCAAGGCGGCGGAAAAGCCAAGGGACGTGAAGCTCACACGCACGCCGGAGGTGATGAAGGCGAACTTCATGAACTGGGCGGAATCCGCGTGCCTCACCAAGGACCGCCAGAAGGTCATGGACGCAATAGGCGCGATGGGCTACGAGTCGTTCGACCAGGTGCCGCCCGAAAAGGACGTGCTGCGGGAGGTCACCAAGGCCATCTCCGCCGTCCCCGACATCCCCATGGGCAAGGCGGAATCCCCGTTCTGACGCGAAATTGGGGCTGGCCGGTTTTCACATCAAAACGTTGATGTTTGACAACTACAGTTTACACCCGGCCGGCCCCTTTTTTTGAAAAACAAACAACCAAAAACAAGAAGGAAATGAAATAATGGATCGGCATAAAATAGAAGTGACAAAGGTGGACGTGTACCCGTTCAAGTCCGTAGCGCATGTTGGAAGAATTAGGGCAATCGCCAACATCGTCCTCAACGACCAGATTCAAGTACGTGGACTCCGCGTGATGGACGGCGAAAATGGCCTTTTCGTCGGCTACCCCATCGACCCGTTCTACAAGGGTGAGGATTTCAGAAACATCGTATTCCCGATAACGGCGGAACTCCGGCATCACATCGAAAAAAGCGTTTTGGGAAAATACGACGAAGCAACGAAGGAGGCCAAATA
This sequence comes from Fibrobacter intestinalis, assembly GCF_900167415.1. Taxonomy (GTDB): domain Bacteria; phylum Fibrobacterota; class Fibrobacteria; order Fibrobacterales; family Fibrobacteraceae; genus Hallerella; species Hallerella intestinalis. The sequence continues at coordinate 2,550 of NZ_FUWU01000102.1, forward strand.
ATGGCAAAGACAATTGTGACACTCACCGAAGAGAATATCCTAGCCAACATCGACGGCGACCGGCTGAAGGCCGCTTTCAAAACGGCGTGCGCCGTGGCGAAGAAGGAACGTCCCGCCGGGGATCTCGCGGCGAACGCCGAAGCCGTCCACGATTTGCAGGAGTTCGCGGACAAGCTCGCCGACCTCTCGAAGGCCATCTCCACCAGCATCAAGAACGCCGAGGGCGTCTTCTTCGACGAGCACGGCGACGTGACCGAGGGCTTCAAGCTCAAGAACACCGGCAGCACGACGACCGTCAAGGACGTGGCCGGGCTTCTCGCCGAGGCAGCCCTGCTGGGCTACAACGAGGGCGCGATCAGAAACAGGATGACCGTCTCCGCCAAGGACGCCATGGAGGCCATGGGAATCGACAAGGCTCGATTCGAGGCCGAGTTCGCCGACTTCATCGAAATCAAGAAGAAGGCAGATTCTCTCGTGCGGTCCTACTAGGGGGTGGGCATGTTGACCAAGGAACAGCTGAAGGACGCCAAAAGGCTCATCCGGGAATATGAGCGGGAACGCCGACGCGAGGAACGCAGAAAGACGCTATGCCGACCGTGCGCATCCGTCGCCTACGCATACCTTTCCGGAAAGAACTGCGGCTACGGCTACGAGTCGTGGAACGATGAGGACCGGAAGTTCTATAGGAAAATCCTGTCCACGGAATCCGCGGAAGTCCGCCGCATCTCTCGCCGGATCGGCTCCGCGCAGACGGAGCTGGATTTCGAGCGCAGACGGAAGCACCGGTGGACTCCCGCCATGGTGGACGCACTTCAGAATGGGGACTCCGCATTCCTCGACCAGTGCGGAATCACGGAAGCTGCGGCCAACGCCATGCGCTGGAGGCTGAAATCCGCATCGGCTCGGGAAGCCGGGTGATGGAATACGACTGCACGGCCTGCCCCGTCGAGGGCTGCTCCCGCCGCCAGATGGCTATCAGGGTGGGCGGCAGGCCTAGGCGTTGGTGGCGCGAATGCCGCCTTGCGGCAGCCGTGCACAAAAGGCCCGTGGACGGGCGGAATCCTGTACCGGCGAAGGACAGGTCGGTATCGAATTAAAGACATTGACCGCTTGACATTCCGCCCATCCACTTTTTTTGACAAAAAACGACGACCAAAAACAAAAAGGAAAAAGGAAATGAAATACAAAGGAAT
>NZ_FUWU01000021.1 GCF_900167415.1 Fibrobacter intestinalis
CCTTGCAATATTTTCACAGGGTAGAAATCAGTTTTTCCCAATAGTTATGCGGGCTGGGCGGGATTTTAAGGGAGGACTATATAATGTTTCATAAAAAACGGCAAAATGCCACGACTCCAATCCGGAGAAAGTCGGCAAAAGGCAAAATGCCGAGAGGCAGGTGCTGAGAGTTGGGAGTTGGAAGTGGGAAGTTGGGTGCGAAGTGAACGCCGTCATTGCCAGCCGCTTTGCGCTACTTTCCCGCGCAGGAATGGAGTTTTCCCTTTCCTTCGCAAGGAGGGACTGTCTCCTGACCGTCCGGCAAAAGTCGGCAAAAGGCAAAACGCCGAGAGGCAGGAGTTGGGAGTTGATTTTGGCGGCGGAAAATCTAAACTCTAAGTTCTCCCTACTAAGCTCTAATTTCTCCAAGGCGGCATTCGGCAAAATGCCACGGGCCGGAATCGGTTAAAGTCAACGAATGGTAAAATGCCACGAGCCGAATTTGGGAATTTTGTGGGAGATTTTTGATGAAATGCCATATTCTCCCCAAAATCCTGAAATGCTGTATATGATTTCCTTAAAAATATTATACCTTTCTTAAGAGAATAGGAGCTTTTATGGGAAAATTTCACGCCGTTTTAGCCATTTTGTTTTTGTCTGCGACACTTTCATACGCCGAGGGCGGCTGTTCGGGGAATGGGCAAATTTCGGGGATTCCCATTCAATCCTGCTACGAAAAACTTTCCTCGTTCTACATGGGAATCCAGGCCGACAACGGGATGTTTTTTATCGATCCGGGAAAGAGCGTCCAATATGGAGGCAAGACTTACTGGCTGCGTTTCTTTGTCACATCGGCGAGCAGGGTGTATAATCAAATACAGGCCCTGGCGCAAACGGGCTATGCCACCCGCAGCTCGGTTGAAATCATCTACCCCAATTACGCGACCACTACGGTCACCAATGCCAATGCCGGACTAAATGATGCCAACTGCAGCACGAATACGGACAATGCGGGCAATGCCGCCTATATGTATTGCCCTATTCAAGCACTCTCCATTCTTGAATAGATTATGGTCCGGTTGTTTTCGCTCCTGTTGTCCTTTTTCCTCTTTGCTCCGCCCATCTTTGCGGCGGTTCATGCCGTTCCCTACAATGTCCGGACGGTTCTCGATTTAAGCGACGGGGACACGCTTTCCCTGACGGGATTTCCGGTGGGGTGGGCGTATTCCCGCGTGGTCCTCGGCATCAACTCGACGCCATCCGTCCCGATGGCAGGGCATCTTGTCGTCAACAACTGCAAATACACTCTGGACTCCTATTACCGGGAAATTGCCTTTGCGACAGAGATTAAAATTACGTATTCGGGAAATCCGCAACAGAGGATGCCCATACAATGGTGGGTTGATGCACAGACGAACTTTTCCCCCTGCGTATCCGAGTCGGAAATGTCCAGAGAAGATTCGCTTCAAGTCGCCTTAAAGAATTTTTCCGATTCTATATATACCAACAAGATTAAAAATTATAGAAGTTTGGGTGAGTTGAATTCGGAAACCTTTTTTGAAGGTAGTTCGGGAAATTTTAAAATTGAAAAGCTCCCAAGTTGGTTCTACAATCGCATTTACGTACAAATAGAATCTGTTGATGGTCGTGAACTGAATGGTAGCTCTTATGCGGGTGGGAAACGCGCTAAAATATCGGGACAAACCGCCACTTTTGCCGTTGTTCAAAAGAATAGGTATGCTCCAACATTTGAACTTGCTTTTCCTGAATATCGAAGGGTCAAGTTGAAATGGTGGGTGGAAGTTGGCGCACCAAAAGAAAGCGTTGTTGCTGCAGTAGAAGATAAGCTGAGCGAGGACTCCGTTCATGTCCTCTATTCCTTTGGGGAAAGTCCGTACACGAATGGGAAAATTAGTTTGACATTCGATAGACGTAATTTTACGGATGGCAAGATTCCTGTTGTAAAAAAGCTTTCTTTTGATCCGCAAGGAATTAGCCAATTAGGTGCTCTTGGAATACGTGGAAACATTTATGACTTTGAGGCTAATATAAATATCGGCGATAGTGTAACACTCGCCATTCCCCTTGATTTTGATTACAATCCAGAAACGGATTCCATAACAATTGAGCATTTTATTGAAACTGAAAATCGTTGGATGGAAGAGCCTGTAGATAGTGTTGTTGGCAATGTTGCCTATTTTAAGGTTGGGCATTTTAGTTGGCTCCGTTCCTTTTGCCGAAAGGTGGCGAAAACTGCGGTTTCGGTAATGGTTCCGGCTTCAATCATATGTTCGCAGCTGTCAGAGACGTGTGCAAATGTTGTAGATGATATAGTCAATGGTGTTGCAGAAGTAGATGCGGATATTTTATCGATTCCAGGGAATTTGATTAGTGGTGCCGTTGAAGGTGTTGCTTGGATTTGGAACCTGCTGGAAAGTCTTTTGTGTTTGGATTTTAGCGAGTTGAAGAATATTTTTGGCTTGCCTAGAACACCTACTTGGGAGATTGAACAAGGGATTCTTCCTTTTGATGTTTTGCACGAACAAGGAACTATGCGCATAGATGATACAAGTCTTATTGGGGTATTGAAAGACTTACGAAAATCTAATTTCGTAAAGCTGGAAGACTCCAAAAATAGTGGTTGCTCTGATGATGATGAAATTTGCAAGTGGAAAACAACTCGAAATAATCTAGACATATTGTTGGCCGATGCCATTCTTGCGAAAATGGACCCTAAACTTGATACAGCAAATTATGGAAAGGCAACATATTCTTATTCAGGGGAGGATGCCGACAAAGTAATAGATTCTTCGGGTAAAGAGTTTCATTTTAAAGATTACTTTATGACAAATAGTGGCTTGATTGAAAATGCGGCTTGGTTTATTGAAGGTTTAAAATCCTGTTATGGGGTGCTTAATTATGCTAGCGGCATAGCTCAAAATTATATTAATTTATATAAATTCATCAAAAAAACTTCTTATACAGGTTCATGTCGTGCGGTTCTTGATTTGATGGTATCCGATAAAATAGACTTCGTTGATAATGGATTTAATTGTTCTGAATTTATTCCTCAAATAGTTTCAGACCATTCCATATTGAACAGCCATTCAGAAAAACTTATCAAAATCTCAGAAGCGATGGTTCGCGTATCGCTGCTCGCTTGGCTCAACAAAGATGATTTTCGAGATTTTTCTCTTCTCGCTTATAAATCTGTTTATGATGGGATTCGTTCTTGGTTGGAGCTTGCTGGGCCTTTCTTTGATTTCAACAATGTGGCCATCAAGGCTTATGGAAGTATTGCTTTATATGAATATATCCATTACGGCACAGACAACAACTTTGCCATGGTTAATGGCGCCTTGAAACATCATTATGGTAGCCATGGCGGCTATTCGGAAGGAACGGGATATTCCCAGTATATTTGGGATGATTTGACGTATGTTCTTGCTGCGATGAAGGTGGCTTATGCAAATAAAGGGGACACCCTTAAAATAGAGGAAAAGTTTCTAAAATCTCCGGACTATATGTTCGAATTTTCTCGACCTGTAGCGAATGTGGGCCTTGTTCCCATAGAAATCGACGATGGTGTAACTTACAATCCAGATTATCGGGTTTGGGCGAAAATAAAGAACGATGCGAAATACATTGCCATGAGCAACGCCTACCCCCTAAAATGCGTCGATGGCAAGATAAATAGTCTTCTTCCTTTTGGATTTCCCAGCAAAGATTTATATCTTTCTAACGGGAATACTTTACCCGTTCGGGGAAAAATCTGGAGTAATTTTCAGGACGGCATAGGATTGATTTCCGTTGAAAATGTAAGTGGCGATACAGTGACGCTTTCGATGATAGCCGAAAGCGGTAATTTGTGGACTCGCGGGCAGGCGCATGACCAACAGGATAATTTGTCCATAACCCTTGCCAGTTCACGGAACGGCTTCATCCTTCAAGATAGAGGATATACTGGTTTTGGCGACAGAGCTGAAGACGATGCGTTCCATCGCTATAACAGCCATAATGTTTTGACCTATAATAAGGGAAATGGACAAGAAGATAATCGGATCATTGGATTTTCTGAACTGTGGCCCAGGATTAATGACTTTACCGGATCCTTTCCAGGTGCTTTGATATCAACGATTCTTGCTGGTGTAGAAATCTATTGGAACATTTTCGGGATTGACCATGAATTTCGCGTCGAAGGCGGTAATGAGGCGTCCGTTTTGGGAGAAGTCAAGGATTTTGCGAATAAGGCTGTCGGTTATACCGCGGAAACTAAGATCGATAAACCTGCTGCCGCCACGTCAGTGCCGGAAATTTACAACAATCGGAGTATTTTGTATTTTGGTGGAAATTTCTGGGTAATCGACAGGCCTACTTCTACAGGGATGAAGTGGCTCGGGAACTCACCGGTAGCGGGGTGGGATGTTTTGAAGAGCTGCGGATTGAAAGTCTTTGGCTCGTCTCAAGCACCATTAGATGCGGATAGTTATTTGTATGCCCCTATAAAACAAAACGGAGCTAGAACCGATTTTCCGGGCGGCGAATTGTTAAACCATTCATTTTCCTTCTATGACAAGGATGCAGCAACCTATGTAATGACATACGCTGTCGATGATGAAAATTTTGAAAAGACACTTTTGAATTGCCCCAAAGATTATCAATGTTTTGAAAATGCCTCCGCCAATAAACGCCTGATCGTTCCTCCTCGGAATTCAAAATTCAGAATTTGCAAGGCACTGCCTGCAAATGAATGCAGTGGTGAGGTAAAGTCGTCCGGCATAACCATGATGATCAAGAAATCATCCCATTCATGGACTGCGGACTGGGTTCTTGACGGAAAATTGACGAAAAATGAAAATTCCGTGGAAACAGATATTGCTGGCGTAACGGTTTCACGAACAGGGTATGTAATCAGGAACCTGGATGGATCGACCCAAAACGGCAAATATGAAAGCCCCAATTTGCCGGCAATACCCCTTCTTCTCTTGAGGTAAGCATGGTTAAAATTTTACTGTTCATCTGCCTGCTGTTACTGAATAGTTGTTCTTGCATTTATGGAGGCGACGATCAGCCTCCTCCGGAACCCTTTCACTATTCAGGAAATATAGAAACTAGAACGCACAAGCCGTTGCTTTTTGAATTTGAATGGCAGGATGATTCTTTGGTAAAAGCTGGCGTTTTTGTAAAATACGTTGAAAGTGTGGAAAATTCTTCTAATTGCCCAAATTGTGAAGATTCTTTAGGTTGTAGTTGTTACGTAAAGGGTGCTCGCTATGCTTTGGAGTCCAAAGTGGTCGGCGAAGATTCTTTGTTTACTACCAGAGGATCCGAAATAGATTCTCTCGTGGTCAAGCTATTCCACTCTATCGATTCCACGCAGCATCTTAAATTCTCCTTGAAGGACTCGGCAAATGCTGTCAAATCTTACAATCTGGATTTGACCCCTTTGATTTCTTATGCCAATAGTCCAATGCATTATGAAATTCGTGGTGATTCCATCGACATATTCCTTCCCGAAGGGAATTTTTACGTTTTGTATATCGGATCTTGTTATAATGGCATTGATGATTTTGATGAGTTTAATGACATGTGCTGGGTATATAAAACTTCTAAAGATTCACAAACCATAACCTTGGAAGTAGCCGCTTTTACCCATTTGTTTTATGAGGTTCACTTTGATTTTGATGAAGAAAACAACACGGAAGGGGATTTCTTTACTTTTAAATGGAAATACTCCAATGTGTTTTAGAATTCTTTGTCTTTTCTGCCTGATATTTTTCGGTTGCTCCGATTTGCTGGAACTGCCTGATTCCCCTGATCCCAATGAGCAGGAACACCTTTTCGACGTGCGTCTTGCCGTTCATTGCGAACGGGATATGTCATGCCGCTCTAGCGTGTTCATTGGAAGAGGGCCTTTTCAAAATCGCTATTACGATCCATATTCGTACTTCATCGCTGGAAAAGACACCCTTCTTTATAGATCAGGTAAATTTATCGACGGTGCGGATACGTTGTCTTCTTGGAATCTCCCTGTGACGGATGGACATGTCTATTTTTCCTTTTTGTATAAAAGTAGGCGCAAGGATTACGACATCGATTTGGCACCTTGGCTGGGCGAAATTTCGTCATCGCAGGATTCGGTTACCCTTACCAATTTTGAAATAGGTTCTGAAGTTTGTTTTCTCAAAGTTCGTGGAGAATCTTACTGCCAAACCATTCAAGAAAGAACGGAAAAAATCACGATTCCCAATGACTCCTCTTTTTATTCGTTTTTCAAAGTGCAGCATAATTGTCCCTTTGACGGTACGACTTTAAATATTGCGCTTACGGCTTATTGGCGGTAAATGAGGCGCTATATGGGGAATTTCTGACGAAATGTCTTCAGGAGCCGGGGCCTGCCATTTTGAATCTGGCCGAGTGAAGAAGAAATCAAGAAAGGACATTCCAAGGAAAAACAGCCGCCTCCTTGAAATAATCTATATTTCATCCCGACATAGTTTGGGAATTTCCGCCCCCAGCGGGAATTTCTAAACGCCCGGAAAATTTCGAGATTCGTCTCTTATTCTTACGACTGAAACTACCACTTTCAACTTCTACAAGAGTAAGACGAACGCTCACGTCCCTATGGGGCGTGGGTCGTTTTGCTTATCGTAGAAAAGGGTGTGGTAGCCCGCAGTCGTGATAAGCGAGTGAAACGACTCCACGCCTTTTTTGTTGCCCCGACATTTTGGCTTGAGTCGCAATCGCTTGAATAAGGGTGATTCTCTATCCCCTTTAACGCGGAGCGCAAATGGCCAAAAGTATTGAAGAACAGGTAGAAGATTGGTGCAAAAACCAATTGGAAAAATACTTCACCAAAACAGAAAGCATCAACTTCGAAATTGACGAAGCTCTCAAGAAAGCCCCCAGCAAAAAAGGGGGATCCGGTCAAAATCTTCCCGACATCAAATGTTTTGTGTCCGTTGACTTTAGGAACATTCCCGTCATGGTGGAATGCAAGGGAACGAAAGGGGACTTTATAAAAACCGATGAAAACGGATTGGTTTCCAATACGAACAAAAAAGGGGAACCCGACTATGCCGCCATTGCCAAATACGCCGTCAATGGAGCAATCCACTATGCAAAATCCATTCTCAATTATACCGAAACCTATCAGGAAGCGATTGCCGTTGGGGTGAATGGTTATAAGCAGAATGATGATCTGAAAACTGAAATAGGCGTTTATTACCTATCGAAGGAAAACCTGGGCATACCCAAAGAAGTTGAAAAATTCACGGATTTGAGTTTTTTGAAAAAGAAAAATTGGAAGAATTTCTTCAAGATGATTGATGAAATCCAATTGACATCAGAAGAACTGGAAAACCGGAAACTCGCCTTGGAAGATGAAATCGAATCCAAACTGAAACGATTGAACCAAACCCTGCATGACGATTTGGGAATCGCTGTTAAATCCAGAGTGATGCTCATTGTCGGGTTGATTATGGCAGGACTCGGTGTAGAAGAAGTTTCCGACGGATTGAAAGTCGAGGAATTGAAAGGTGAAACAGGGAAAAAATCCAACGACGGACAAAAGATTGTAGATAAAATAGAAGACTTTTTACGAGAGAAAAAACTGCCCGAAGAAAAACGGGAAGTTATCATGAACGAAGTGTCAAACGTCTTCAAAAACCAAGACCTCTATACTCCCCAAAACGGAGAAAGCAAACTCCGAAAAGTTTACACCATCGTCCACAACGATATTCTGCCCTACCTCTCTTCCGAATTGCACAATATCGATTTTACAGGAAGACTTTTCAATGTCCTTAATGATTGGGTCGATGTCCCCGACGGTGCCGAAAACGATGTCGTTTTGACTCCAAGATACGTAACGGAAGTCATGGCGAGATTGGCATCCGTCAATAAGGACAGCTATGTTTGGGATTACGCAACGGGATCGGCGGGCTTTCTGATTTCGGCGATGCATTTGATGATTGCCGATGCAACGCGTAAAATCAAGAGTCCCGACGAACTGCGCTCTAAAATGGCAAAAATCAAGGCGGAACAGTTGCTCGGTATTGAAAAACTTCCCGAAATATACATTCTTGCCGTATTGAATATGATTTTGATGGGCGACGGCTCTTCGAATATTATTAATGGCAACTCTCTAACGCAATTCGATGGAAAATACCAGCAAGGGAAACTTCGCGACGAAAAATTCCCGGCCAATGTATTCTTGCTGAATCCTCCCTATTCGGCGCCCGGCAAGGGAATGATTTTTGTGGAGAAGGCGCTTTCTCAAATGAGCGGGGGCAAAGCCGCTGTACTGATTCAAGAAAACGCCGGAAGTTCGCAAGGCGAAGGATTCACCCGGCGAATTTTGGAGCGCAATACACTTGTGGCCTCCATACACATGAGCACGGATTTGTTCATCGGGAAATCGAGCGTCCAAACGGCCATCTATGTGTTCGATGTGGGCGTTCCCCACGATACCGAAAAACTCGTAAAGTTCATCGATTTTTCAAATGACGGATACGCTCGGCAAAATCGCAAAAAATCAAGCCAATGCGTCAATCTAAAAGATGTGGACAACGCCAAGGAACGCTACGACGAAATTGTAAACCTTGTGGTTCGCGGCAAAGGCAAAGACGAAAAGAATTTGAATTATTACAAGGACTGTTACATTGAAGATTACATTTCATTGGAAGGCAACGACTGGACCTATAGCCAGCACAAGAAAATCGATATAAAGCCAACCGAGGATGACTTCAAAAAAGTTGTCCAGGAATACATGGCTTGGCTAATCGGCGACTTGATTAAGAATGGAGACGACTGCCTGAGAGAAAATAGTATTGGGCTAGACGATTGCGAACTGACGAAGGAAGAAAAAGATTGCATAAATGGAAAAGACGTTGCTTTTGAAAAATTCACAATAGGCGATTTATTTGACATTCATCCGACAAAAGCATATAAAGCAACAAATAAAGATTTATTTCATGCTGAAGGAAAAATACCTGTTGTCGCCAATTCCTCTGTAGATAATGGAATTGGTGGATGGAGTCATCTCAAAGCCACAGAAACAGGAAATAAAATCGTATTTAGCGACACGACAACATCGGATTCCATTTTTTATCAACCAAAAGCTTTTGTTGGATATCCTCATGTTCAAGGTTTGTATCCCTATTCCAACAAATGGCGTGAAAATAGTTTGCTTTACTTTGTTTCGTGTTTTAGAAAATGTGCTTTTGGAAAGTTTAACTATGGACTCAAATTTACCAGAGTCATTGCAAAACAAATGAATGTGATTTTACCTGCTAAACCCAACGGAGAAATCGACTATGATTTTATGGAAAACTTCATTTCTGCCCAAAAGAAACTTGTTGCTCAAAAAGTCATTCGTTGGCTAAAACAGCAATAAAGCAACGAAGACATTCTTGAAATGGAAAACAACTCCCATCATCTGAAGGAATATAAAACCGTCAAGTAATCCGATTTTGACATAGACTGAAAAGATTCTTGTTTCCCTACCCTGAAACTACCACTTTCAAGGATTTTACACAAGAATCAAATGAATCTTCGCTCGCCATTTAGGGCGTGGGTCGTTTGTGCTTATTGTGTAAAAGGGTGTGGTAGCCCTCAGGATAGGTAAGCACATTCGACACCACGCCTTTTTTGTGTTTTCCCTACTTTAAAAATGGAAAGCGAAAACTTTTTCAGGAGATTTGCAAATAAGGCCGCTAAATAAGAATGGAACCTCAATCGGTCGCAGACCAAAGGAGTCCAGTATAAGACCATAGAGCGAATGACATCTAGTTCCAATCTGTTGTCGGGCGAACCGTCCGGCAGGTTAAGGATTGTTATCAAAAAATAATCCAAACATTTTTCAGCCGCGAGGCAAGGGAAAAATATTATGGGCCTAAAAGCCGCAACGCAACCAGGGGTTGCTTACAAACCGCCAGAACTTCCCAAGGAGCATCAACATTTGCTGCATGAACTCCCCCAGAAGTATATCCAAACAGAGCTTCTTCCCGAAGAAGGAAATGTTCCGCAGAAACGCCCGGAACTTTCCCGGACGGAGGAACCGAGCAATCCTCCCAAACGTTACCTCAAAGGCGATTTGGAAAGCCTAGAACAAACAGAACGCTTTGAAGCGAATCTGATAAAACATATATTTAATGGCGAAGTCAAGTCCGCTTCGGCGGGCAAAGGGAAAAGGCGGCTGGAAGCGACGGGTTACCACACCGAGGTAATCCAGAATGCCGAAGGCCAAATTATTCCAGGAACCAAGTCGGCTCCGGATGGCAAAGGAGTATATGAAGGAAAGGTTACCGTCAAGGGTGTTCGCAAACGTACCATGGGTGGAATGTCAACATTTTTCCCTGCGCACTGGTCGCCACAACATATCGTGAATGCGATAAACCAGGCGTATGAAAACAAGAGGGCTGTTGATCCTACAGGAAACATATTCGTAGGAAACTCCAGCGAAGGAGTGCAAATTAGAATGCGTATAAATCCGAATGGAAAAATGGCAAGTGTATACCCAGTTAAGGAGAAAATCTAATGAATTACAATTATGAACTTAAATGTATTGAATTGGAAAATAAAAGTAAATTTTATTACTTTGCCTTTGAGGAAAAAACAGGACTTCTCACGAATTTCTTTTCGGGCGAAGTCATCAATTTTTGTAGCACAATCAAGGACCAAATTGAACAAGTTCTTTCCAAAAAGAAAAAGCATGTCGAGTGTTCCGGCAACGAATGCTACTGGAACATCGGTCCCCAGGAAACCCTTATCGTCGATAATTTCGCCAATGAGGGCGACCCTTCGGAAATCACGGTTGACACGCAGGAGCTTCGCCGTTTGATTGACGAATGGATTGCCGCCCGCGACAAGTTCAAGGAACAGAAAGCCCGGGGCGAAATCTAGGCGGATTCTGCATCACATTGCAAATTGCGGCATCACATTCAGATTCCGCGGTTTATGTTTTTCTATTGAGGAATGATGAACGAAGAATATTCAAGTCCATTTGGAGTTTTGCACAAAGGCAAAGATTTTGACGAAAGAGAAATTCCTGCGCGGATTCAATCTTTTTCCTTGTCGTCAAAAGTTACTGTCAAGGGTGTTCGCAAACGTACCATGGGCGGAATGTCAACATTTTTCCCTGCGCACTGGTCGCCGCAACATATCGTGAATGCGATAAACCAGGCGTATGAGGGCAAAAGCGAGATAAACCCTTCTGGTAAAGTATTTTACGGATATTCTAAAGAAGGTGTGAAAATAAAAATGCGAATTAATTCAAACGGGAAAATTTCAAGTGCGTTTCCGATTATGGAGGAAAACTAATGAATTATAGTTACACAGTTAAGTACCTTGAATTTGAAGGGAAGAAAGATTTTCTGTATTTCTCGTTTGAAGAAGAAACGGGAATCCTTACGAACTTCTTTACTGGAGAAGTTGTCAATTTTTACAAAACAATCAAGGATCAAATCGAGCAAGTCCTTTCCAAGAAGAAAAGACATGTTGAATGTTCCGGTAACGAATGCTACTGGAACATCGGGTCCAAGGAAACCCTAATCGTCGACAACTTCGCGAACGAGGGCGAACCGTCGGAAATCACGGTCAATACGCAGGAGCTTCGCCGTTTGATTGACGAATGGATTGCCGCCCGCGACAAGTTCCGGGAACAGAAAGCCCGGGGCGAAATCTAGGATGTTTCCGAGTCACATTGCAAATTGCGGTTCTCATTCAAGTGCCGCAGCTTATGCGTTTCTCATTGAGGAAAGATGAACGAAAAATATTCAAGTCCATTTGAAATTCTGTACAGGGGCAAGGGTTTTAATGAAAGAGAAATTCCCAAGCGGGTACAATCTTTTTCCATGTCCTTGAATTATCCGAATTACGGTGCGTGGCTCCACTACTACGAAAAAGAGGAACTCAGCAAGGCTTATACGGAAGGACTCTCGCCTTACATCCATCACATCAAAAAGTTCTCGGGTTCCCTCACTCTCGACAGAAGCATCGGTTGGTGTGATCCGTTGGATGTTCAAAAAGATGCCGACAAGTTGAACAAACACAGCCGAGAAGTGTTTGCCGCAAACGGAATCCCATATATAATCAATGTGCGCTTCGGCGATGAAAAATCCTATCCGTTCTGTTTTCACGATATTCCCGAAAATTCAACGCTGTTTATCGGGAATCACGGGACGCAGCGCCATGCCGATTACAAAACAGTCCAATTCGCAGGAACGATGGAATTGATAAAAAGAAAAAGCCCGCATACCTTGCTTGTTTACGGAGCTGTGGATAAAAGAATCTGGAACGAATGTGAGAAGCGGGGCGTTTCCCTTGTCCGTTATCCCAGCCAATGCGAGCTGGCACATAAATCTCAACAGCGGGCATTATAAACCTAATGAGAACAGGCCTTTAGCCGCAAATCCAAATGGAAAAAATAAAATGTCGTTAAAACATTGCTACGGTGAAATTTTAGATGCAGAAAGTATCTTGAAACCAATCCCCAAAGATGTTAATTCTCTCTTCCGGTTGGTGGTGCAGCAGTTTTATCGTAATCGAAGAAAATGGTGAACAGCCTATTCCAAGCGATGAGTTCTTTCAATTCCAACTCCCGGGGGATTAGAATGCATCTCAATCAATGCATTCTTTTGGAAAACCCTGAAACGAATAACTATTTTTTTGAACGATGAAACACATCGGATTAAAAATTGTCGCCTGTATTTTTGGAATTGCCCTGTGGTTCTACGTGGTTTCCGCGCGAACGACGACCATCGACATACAGGTTCCCCTGATATTTTCCCGGCTTCCGGAAAATCTGGCGATTGCTTCTAGACCCGCCCAGCAAATCACCATTTCCGTGAGCGGAAAAACCATCGATTTAATCCGGTTGAAAAGCGCACACGAAAACGCCGCCCGTATCGTTGTCGATTTGCACGATGCGGAACTCGGGTTAGAACGCGTCATCCTTTCGGAAGACAATTTTTTTGCCCCGGATTTTCCGCATGTCAAATTCGAAACCGCAAACCAGATTGCCGCACTGGAACTAGAAATCGACACGCGCATATCCCGAACCATTCCGGTTCACCTCAAAGGCTCGTTCAGTCCCAAAGAAGGCTACACCATTATCGGAACGCCCACGCCAGAGCCCGACACCATCACCATCTCGGGAGCCCGCGAAGCTCTGACTCGACTTTTTGAAATCCAGACGGAAGAAATCATCCAGTCCAATCTGGATTCCAACGCCGAATTTTCCGTGCCCTTGGACTTTTCCAAATTTCCGCCTTACGTTCTCCCCAGCGACAGCATCGCCCGCATTCCGGTTTCCATTCAGCAACTGGACAGGAAGTCTTTTAATAACATTCCCGTCCGGCTTATCGGCCAATACGACCACTCGCTTTACGAACTCCAACCCGCCAACGCCACCGTGGAAGTTTCCGGAGGCGTCGGCATTCTTTCCCAAATGGAAAAAAAAGACATTCTGCTGCTTATCGAATTTAACCGGTTTGCCATCGAAGATACCGACAGCCTGACGCCGACCGTCCGAATCGACAAAGAAATCAAAAGTTTCCAGATGCATCCCGAAAAATTCTATCTCAAAAAGAAAAACGTTTCTGCGGCACCAATTGAAACAACTGCACTCGGCGATTCCTCTGCGCACAAAAATGGAGAAAACAGAAAATGATTTGGCTAGGCATCGAATCCAGCTGTGACGAAACAGCCTGTGCGATTTTGCGCGACGATCCGCTAGAAATCCTTTCCAACCCGCTTTACAGCCAGATTCAAGAACACGCCCTTTACGGAGGAGTCGTTCCTGAAGTCGCCGCCCGCGCCCATCTCGAAAAAATCACCGTCATTTGTCAAGAAGCCATTTCCCAAGCCAAAATTTCCCTTTCGGATATCGACGCCATCGCCTTTACACGCGGACCCGGACTGATGGGACCGCTTCTGGTCGGAGCGAGTTTTGCTCGGGGATTGTCTAGGGATTTGAAAATTCCCGCTTACGGAATCAACCATCTGGAAGGACATCTGTCTGCGGCATGGCTTACCGAACCGGATTTGAAACCGCCCTACCTGACTCTGACCGTTTCCGGCGGGCACACGGAATTGGTTTTGGAAGAACCCGGATTCCAATACACCCTGCTTGGAAGAACAAGGGATGACGCCGCAGGAGAAGCGTTTGATAAAAGCGGAATCCTCATCGGATTGCAATATCCAGCGGGAGCCGCCATCGGAAAACTGGCCGTGGGAAAAAATCGAAAGTTCCACATTTTCCCGCGCGCCTTGAAGAACGAAGACAATGGAGAGTTTTCGTTCAGCGGATTGAAAACCGCCGTTCGGCGTTATGTCGAATCTCACTCGCCCGAATTTATACAAAATAATCTGGGCGATATCGCCGCTTCCATAGAAGACGCCATTGTCGATATTCTCGTTTCCAAAACCATCTGGGCACTCAAAAAAACCGGAATGAAAACCCTGATTGTAGGCGGCGGAGTTTCTGCCAACGGCCTTTTACGAGAACGCTTGAAAAGATATTGCGAAAATCACCGCATCCGTTTAGCATTCCCCACACTGTACAACAGCACGGACAACGGAGCGATGATCGCCGCCGCCGCCATTCGCCGGGCCCGAGCCGGAATGCTTTCCGAAACCTCCACCGAAGTCAAACCTTGGCTTCCACTCGCCTTATGAAAAAAGCAGTCCTCCTTTTCGCCTTATTCCTGATTCTTTCTACGGCTTTTGCTGCGGAAAATCCTCTCGTTTTCAAACCGCAAAGAGCGGCACAAATTTCCAACATCGATTCCACAAACTCGCATTCCATCCAATTTGATGTCAGCATTTTTGGCGAAGGCGCCGTCGGCTCCATGTACATTCTTTGGGACGATATCGATCTTTCTGCCGAAGTCAAGGAATTGCTCACAAAGCATGAATTTCGGAACAACGAATATTATATGCAAAATATCGACCGCGAGCAATTTGAGCAAGAACGGATGCTGCAACTTTTTGAAGATAAAAAACGCGAATACTTCCGTATTTTCCCCAGCGAAATTCAAAAAGCCAAAGAAGACGAAGAGAACGAATAACCTAGCGGATTCTCTGAAAATGGCTTTGGTGAAGAAGTTGGGAGTTGGGGGTTTGAAGTAGGGAGTGAATAATATTTCGTTGCGAGGAAGGAACTGAATTCCGTTATTGCGAGGAGCGGTCGATCGCAATAACGCGAATGCGGACGTTCAGGGTGACAATGTAGAGCAATGCGTCGCCACCGATTTTTGAAAATGAATTTTTAGAAATCGCCGTTAAAGAATATCGCGATTTTGCAGAATCCCATGGCTCAATGTCAGTCTCCGGAACGGACTGTTCATATAAAAATCCGGATTGTGCGTAGCCATCAGAACCGTCGTTCCGCGAGCGTTGATTTCTTTAAAAATTTTAAAAACCTCGTTCGCATTTTCCGGATCCAGATTTCCCGTCGGTTCATCCGCCAAAATCAAATACGGATTGTGCACCATAGCTCGGGCAATGGCGACCCGCTGCTGTTCGCCACCGGACAACGTATAAGGCATCGCTAAACGCTTTTGACTAATTCCCACAAGAGCTAGCGCGTCAAAAACTTTAGCGTTCAAAAGTTTCGTCGGCGTTCCCGTAATGCGAAGCGCCAGCGCCACATTTTCAAAAACATTGCGATCCGGAAGCAGTTTAAAATCCTGAAAAATAATCCCCATGTGACGCCGCAATTCCTGAACCTGATTTTCCGAAGCCGTTTTGGAATCGAATACCAGCTCCTTTGTAAATTGCAGCATTACCTCGCCGCCGTGAAAATCATCGGGACGCTCGTCCATATAAATCAATTTCAATAAAGTCGATTTTCCCGCTCCGCTATGCCCCGTCAAAAAAACGAATTCACCCTGATGAATGCGAAACGTCACATCGGAAAGAGCTTTCCAATTGTCTTCATAGGTTTTGGTGACGTGCAAAAATCGAATCATCGAAAATCATTCCTTCATGCGGATTTCAATATGCACTTCCTCTCGCCATTTTTTAATCAGCTCTCGCAATTTCTGGTCTTCCATATAATTGATGGCGAAGGTTTCCACTTTCATAAAGTCATCTTCCAACGTATAATCGCGAACCTGTTTCATATCTTCCAAGCGAAGCAGATGATAACCGTCCCCTGCCAAAAAAGGTTCAGAGACTTCTCCGACAGACAATTCCGAAACAATCGGTTGGAAAGTCGAATCCACTTCTATTTTTTCCACCCAGCCCAGACTCCCGCCGTTAAAATTCGTCACCTTGTCCGAGCTGATTTTTTTTGCAGCTTCTTCAAAAAGCGAATCTGAAGAAAGCGCAGTCCGGAGCGAATCAGCAAGCTGCAAAACTCGAGCGGAATCCGCCGCCGTCGGAATCATCTGCAAAAGAATCATCGCCGTCCGAATACCGTCTTCCTTGCGCCCGATAACGCGGATGATATTCCAGCCCCGTTCCGTCAAAACCGGCTGAGGCGTGTAAGCTCCGTTATCCACCAATTTTACAGCACGCTCATAAGCCGGATCCAAAAGTCCCTTTTGAAAATACCCGATGTCGCCGCCCTTGTTCGCACTCGAATCCTGCGAATGCGCTTTGGCCAAAATTTCCCAGTTCATTCCATGATCCAGCGAATCGATTAGCAATTCCGCAAAACGACGAACAGAATCCACAACCGCCGAATCCGGGTGAATTTTCAAAGCGATATGCGCAAGTTTCATGCAGTTGTATTGGCGCGGGATGGAATCCTTATATTGCTCGTAAAAAGCGGCAACCTCTTTTCGGGTCGGCTTGATTCCACCGACGTAGCGCTGCCGAATGCGCCCGATGGTCATTTGTTCCCGAACTTGTTTCGCCAAATTTTCACGGTATTGAGCCATACTCATACCAAGCTGCGCACGGATCGCCCGCTCCAAAACAGCCATGCTGATATTTTGGCGAGCGGCCAGATTTTGCAAATGCTGCGTTACCCGCATTTCCACTTCGTCGTCGGAAATCTGGATGGAATCCCTGTCCACGCGAGAAAGCAAGACCTTGTCATCTATCAGCCTGTCTATCACAAAAGCGACCTGTTCTTTTTCAGAAAGCCCAGCCGCTTCAGCCGAATTCTGAAACTGGTACAAATTCCCCATGACTTCGGAACGCATAATCGGCTTTCCATCGACAATGGCCGCAATCGATTCGAAAAGTTCCGGCGCGGCAAATGCTGTCGCACACAAAAAGAAAGGTACAATCCACTTGAATTTCATAAAAGCCTCAATCCTCCGAAACGGTTTTGGCGATTTCTTCCGGATACACAAAAATAGCCTGCCGCTTTTTGATTTCATTTTTCAAAGAAGCAATGCTCTTTTTTCTTTTTTCATTGGCGGCAAGCGTCTGCGCCAGTTCCGCGACATCCGCAAACGGACGAACGCTTCCCGATGCGATTTTAGAAAGAACGATAACGCTCTTCAAATTTTTGCCGCAGGTCTTCGGCGGAGTAATTTTACCTACGGATAAAGTTTCCAAATCAACCCGCGGGCAATCCAATGGCAAAGTCTTGGTGGAATCAAAAATTTCCACATCCCGCAAAAGCCAATTTTTATGAGGAGCCTCTGCAATCGTCTTACGGGACGCGGGACCATAATACTGCCACGCGGTCTGTCCGCTCGCATAAGTGACCACTGCCAAATTGTAAATGCTGGAATCCAGCAGAAAATATTCCGGATTTTGCTCGTAAAAATCGATGGCCTCCGCTGTCGTCAGCGAAATCGTATCTACTGCCCTTGCAAAAAACGCATCCAAAACGATTTTCTTTTTCGCATCTTCTAGCAAATTCTGTACTTCGGGCAATTTATCGACGCCCTCGGCCAAAGCCTGTTCATAAATCGACGCCCGCGAAAGCCAGCTTTCTACCCGAAGAAATTTTTCATCCTGCGAAAGCGAATCCCAAGTTTCATCCTTCCGCATTTCGGACAATTTCAATTCTGAATTTTCTACGCGCGCAAGCGTCGGATCCGAAGCGTCATCCGAGACCTTACAGGCCGAAACGCTTAAAATCAAAGCCATCAAAATTAAAAAATAAAAACGCATTTGCCTTAAATTAGAAAATTTATCCTTCAGCGATTTTTAAAGCGTTCCCGAAGTTTCAAAAGATCGGACATTTCCACCTTTTCTTCTGGGGCTTGCGCCAGAATGGATCGTTTAAAACGCAGAAGTTCAAAATTTTCCAACAGAATTTGCAAAGCAAGCGCCGATTCAAAGCGTTCGCTTTCCGTTCGAGTTTTTTCTGCACAGGCAAACGCTTCCCGCGCTTTTTTTAGTTCGTGTTCTTTCAAAAAGCGCCCTGAAAAATACGGAGAGAAACTTTCACGAAAACTCTTTGCCGACGGCAAAGGCAAAGCCATTTCTTCCCCGCTATTTTCCCGGAAAATTTCCCCTTGCAAAAACGCCGCAATGCGTCGAATCCGAAAATAGAGAGAATCTTCAGCGGAGAGTACAGAAGCCAAGCGCAACAAAGAATCCGAAACTTTTGCGCCCTTGCGAAAGCCGGCAAAGGCTTCCCGAAAAACGTCCCAAGCCTTCACAAAAGCCGAAACGCCGAGATACGCCGAATCCGAAACAAAGCGAAGCAGCCCTTCTCGAGACGCATTTTCCTCATTTGTCCGATGCGAAGAAATATCCGAAAAGGACCGCACTTTATGCGACCGGGCGAATTCAATTCCCGAAAAACGGGGAAGCGACAATTCCAATCTTTCGATTCCAAATTTTTCCTTTTCCTCTTTTGTCATCGCCAAAAGGGAGCGCAACGCAAAAGTCGATTCTTCTCGCCGGTTCAAAAAAACAAATCGAGATTCAAACAAGGATTTCAAAGGCGAATCTTCCACTCCAACGCCAGAAATTCTCCGGTAGAATTTCTGCCAGAACTCCGCTTCAGAAAGCGACATCGCCCGAACACCTTCAGGGCACCAAGCATACGCCACTCCGAGTACCGATAGCGAAAGGGCGCAAGGAGAAACGAGCGCGCGCACCGCATCAAAAAAGGTGCAAACTCCCCATTCCGGTGAAAGTTCCAGCGAAAATTTTTCAGAATATGCCGACGAATAAATCGACAAATGCAGCCGCAAATGATGTTCGTTCTGCGGATTCAACACCGGCAAACTTCCCTCCGTTTCTCCCCAATTCCGATACGCTTCATAAAGGGAAATCAACGGGGATTTTTGCGGATTTCTTTCTAATGCATCCACAAAGCTATCGTCCAATTCCTCTTTTTTGGAGTCCAGCCTCTTACGTTCCGACTTGGGCAATTCACGCAAAAACGATTCCAATATCCAGAAACGCCATTTTAAAATTTCATGCGCTAAAATCGCCGGAGAAAGCTGCGGTAAAAAATCCGCGGGGATTTCCAAAGACAATCCGTCCCATGACTTGCTCGAATCAAAAACCAGCTCCGCACGAATCTGACGGTTGAGAATTTTTTCAAATTCCACGACTCCGCCCAATTTGGCATTTTTTTTGTCTTCTAAAATCTGGGTGATTTTTTTCCTATGTAGCGCGTCCATCACCGGATTATTGTGAAAAGCTTCAATATGCTCCACTCCCGCTTCTGAAGCGCTTATCCAATCCGCCTCGTTGTAACGTAAAGCCTTGTCCGAATTTTTTTCGATGAAATCCTTCAGCGTCTGCAACGAAAAAACGCCGGGAGCCCTATCCATCAAATAGTCCACCTGCAAATCTTCGGAAGGGCAAATTCCCCACCGCCGCTGCCTAGCTTCGGTCGCCCGAAGTGCCGAAAGTACGCGCTGATTATGCTCCATAAACGGAAACGGCGTCGGCATATCGCCTTCTACAACCGCTTCTAAAAAGAAAATTCGCGCGGCCTCTTTAGCATCCACTCGCCCATAATCCACGCGGCGAGAACGGGAAAGCACCATGCCCCGAAAAGAAACCTCCTCCAATGCTTCCACAAAACCGCGCACCGAATTCCACTTGGGATCAAACCAACGATACGAGCAAAAATCCTTGGCGACTTTGATAATCCATTCGGGTAAAATTTCCGCCGATTTATTCAAAAAGACGCGACTTGTTTCCCGAACTTCTGCAGACACCACAAACTCAGGAAACTTCCCGGCCAGATCGCTACCCGGAAAAAGATAAGCGTCTTTTCCACCCACCAGCCGATAGCATCCATTATCCCGATCGCGCTGCGCGACGCCGCCTAAAAACCCAGAAAGAAGCGTAATGTGCAAACTGTCCCGATGAAAAGAATTGAAAGGACAAACATAGGATTCAAAATGCGTTTTTAAAATTCGGGAAAACTGTTCGTATAAATCCATCCATTCCCGGCAACGCAAAAAATGCAGATAGTTCTTTTCGCAATACTTGCGCAGAGAATTCCAGCTGGTTCCATTCCACTCCCGGCAAAATGCGTTCCATTCCGCCAAGTAGCAAAGGAAATCGCTTTTGTGTCCGCCCAGGGATTTATGTTTCCGGCGAGCCTTTTCCCGGCCTTCGTCATCCGAAGGATACAGCCGCGGGTCCTGAATGGAAAGTGCCGAACAGACAATTATCGCCGGCTGTAAAACGCCCAAACGCCTCGCCCGAAGCAAAACCGCCGAAAGCGTCGCGTCCATGGGCAAGTGAGACATTTCGATTCCCAGCGGCGTCACGCGGGCATCCCGCTCCACTCCCGAAAGCGCCCCCAGTTCAAACAGGGTTTTGTACGCCCCTCGAAAAGCGGAGCGCGGCGGCGGCTGAATAAAAGGAAAATCCTCCACAGAAAGCCCCAAACTGCGCAGCTGCAAAACCACATTCGAAAGATTGGAACGCCGGATTTCCGGCTCCGTAAATTCTTCCCTGCTTTCAAAATCCTCTTGCGTGTAAAGGCGAACACAGATACCGGGCTTTACACGTCCCGCCCTTCCCGTTCTTTGACGAGCGCTCGCCTGTGATATTTTTTCGACAGGCAACCCCTGAATCCGATTTTGCGGGCTGTAACGAGAAACCCGCGCCATGCCTGAATCTACGACATAAGCAATGCCGGGAATCGTCAAAGATGTTTCGGCAATGTTTGTCGCTAGCACTATCCGGACCTTGCCCGAATTTTTGAAAACCCTTTTCTGTTCCTGCGGGCTCATCCGACCGAACAGAGGAAGAATCTCGAATTTAGATTCGTCCATTTTCGAGAGCAGTTCCGCTTGCAAATCCTGGATGTCCCTTTCCGTCGGCAAAAAGCAGAGCAGATTATCCTTGCCAACCGTCTCCTCCAAAGCGATTATTGCATCGCGAGCTTCTTCGACCAAACCGGAATCTCCACGGCTTTTGGAATCATTTTGCTGCGGATCCGCAAAAACAACTTGCACCGGGAACATTCGTCCTTCCGCTTCAAGAACGGCGGAATTTTCATAGAATTTTTCAAACAGTTTCGCATCCAAAGTGGCACTGGCAATCACCAAACGAAAATCGGGCCGATTCCGGAGGACATCCTTGAAAATGCCAAGCAGAATGTCGATATTCAGCGAACGCTCGTGCGCCTCATCGATTAAAATCGCCGAATACATTTGGAACAGCCTGTCCCGCCGAAACTCCTGCAACAGAATGCCATCCGTCATCACTTTAAGAGGCGCATCCTTCGGCCCCTCTTCCAAAAAACGGATTCGGGTCGAAACCAGCGATTCGTCCTTCAGCTCTTCCCGCAACCTGTCCGCAATGGACATCGCAGCCAGACGGCGAGGTTCCGTCACGCCGATTCTTCCCTTTTCCGCAAGTCCGCTTTCCAGCAGAAATTTAGGCACCTGCGTCGATTTGCCGGAACCGGTATCCGCCTTCACAATCACCACCTGGTGATTTTTCAGTAATTCCAAAAACTCTTCCCGCTTTTTAACAACGGGAAGATCGGGATATTCAATGGGAGCTTTCAAAAAATCCAACGCCATTTTAATAAACAAGGGCGCACAAGCACCCGACCAAAAAATTCCGGATTACATTCTATCGATAAATTCGGAAACATCCTTGCAGGTTTCCAAATCGATTTGCAGATTGTCCACATCTTCCTGCGTGATTTTATCGGAACGAAGCGCAACATCTTCGGACGCAGGCACCTCCCGATTTTCCGACGGGATTGAATTTTGCAATTCCCGCAAGTGCTCCGTCAGCGAGAGCGTTTCTCGACGCAATTCGACACTTTCCCGCAAGACGTCCACGACGCGGCTCAAACGTTTCCGCAAAGACTGAAACTCTTCTCGATCCAATTCAAAAACATCGCCGTCCATCATCATCAACGGAGCTTTGCAACGCCCGCAGACACAGAGCATCAGCGCGCTTTTCTTCCCGCAGACAGAAACTTCCATTTCGTTTCCACAACAAGGGCACTTGATATGCATTTCTTCCATATTTCCCTAATATACTTATTTCCAGCGCGGTAAGTGCCGCCTCTTCAAAACAATTCCACTCCCTTTAAAAACAAAAACCGCAAAGGGAAAATTCCTCTTTGCGGCCTGTTTCAAGTTCTTGTAAATTACTTGACTTCGTACTGGGCGACAACCTGACCGTTGGCATCGAGAGCGCGGATGACGTCGGCATCACGTTCGAGAGTGAGGTTCGCCTTGTTGCCCTGGACGTCGGTGATTTCCATGGAGAGGGAACCGTCGGCGTTCTTCACAGCGGCGACCTGGTTGCCCTGAGCGTCTTTTTCATAATAGGTATCGCCCTGAGCAATCGGATTCGAACCGGTCCAGAATTCCACGGTGTTGAGGACGAGACCATCAACCAGACCAATGCAAATCGGATAAACCGGAATCACCCACATCAAGAAGTGGACGCAGGAATTGAGCCACTTGTTGCCCAAAGTGCCGTTCCAGTCATAGATTTTTTTGGTGAGCCCATAGCTACCGTAGCAAGCAGTCAAAGAAAATGCAGCGGCAAGACCGAGAGCAATGAGACCTTTTTTCATTTCGAACTCCTTAGTTTAAGTGATAGTTTTGCTGTAAATTATAGAAAAAAATCAAAAATTCTTATCCTTCTCCATTTTTTTGTTTCGCTACGGCCCCTATTCTAGTGACACGAGTCACATTTTTTGATTTTTCCTTTTTTCCAACTCCAAAAGCCATAAAATCCGGCTATAAAAACAATTTTTGCGATAATCAAAGCCTCTTTCATATATTAAATTAAATACATCCTGCCGAGTTCCTCTTTAGGATGTTTTAGGAGTTTATCGGAAATGTTTTTAAAATTATTTGCGCATTCGTTCCTTTTTTTCACCCTGGCCTTCGGAACGCTTTTTGCGGCTCCTCTTGAAGTTTGGATTATGCCAAACGGAGCCAATCCACAAGGAATGCTGGAACAAAGACTTGCCCTTTTTGAAAAAGAAACCGGCTTGAAAACCAAGGTCGTCGTTTTGGACTGGGGCGAAGCGTGGAGCACCATCACCCACACCCTTGAAGGCAAAGCCGAAGCTCCCGCCGTTCTCCAACTTGGAACAACTTGGGTTTCCTACTTTGCATCCCGCGGGCAACTGGCGTCCCTCGATCCCATTTTGAATAAAATTCAACCGGAGCGTTTTGTCAAAGCCAGCTGGAATACAACAGGAACCGATGGAGATCCGTCCATCTATTCCGTCCCCTGGTTTATCGATGTCCGGGCGCTGCTCGCCAACAAAGCCATCTTAAAGCTAGCGGGCATTTCCGCAGAAGATGTCGCGACTTACGAAGGCTTTTGCAAATCCCTGAAAAAAATCAACGATGCCAAAATTCTACGCAAGGATGGATCCAAAGTCAAAGCTTACGCATTTCCGGGCAAAAGCGACTGGAACATTCCCCATAATTTCGCCCCCTGGAT
The DNA here is from genome assembly GCF_900167415.1 of Fibrobacter intestinalis. Classification (GTDB taxonomy): domain Bacteria; phylum Fibrobacterota; class Fibrobacteria; order Fibrobacterales; family Fibrobacteraceae; genus Hallerella; species Hallerella intestinalis. Next base: position 23,800 of record NZ_FUWU01000021.1, read on the forward strand.
CTGGTCCGCCGGCGGAAGCTTCGTCCTCAAAGACGAAAAGGGCAAATGGCATTCCAACTTGATGGATCCGCAAACCATCACGGGAATCGCTTCCTATCTGAATTTTATTTTAGACTCTCTGGTCAATAAAACCAGCCTTCGCGACAATACCGCCCAAGTGGTTCAGCGTTTTAACAGCGGCGAAGTCGCCTTCATTCTGAACACCACCGAGTTGGTTGCGCAAACCCGTTACAAGGCAGCGGAAGGCGGTCTCGCCTCTTCGCAAATCAGCGCCGATGGAATCGAAATGATGCAGGTCCCCATGGGCAAGGCCGGCAGCATCTGCTTTATCGGGGGGAGCAATCTGGCGATTCCCCGTTCCAAGGCGAACGACCCTAACGCCGCCAAACTGCTTCGCTTCCTGCTACGCGACGACAATTTAGACGCCTATACCAAGCAAATCGGCTTTTTGCCTCCCGTCAAGGAAGTGCTTGAAGACTGGGCAAAAGATTCGGCATATCAAATCCTCATAAGCTTGCTGGACAACGGGAAAAATTACCCGAACATCCCGGAATGGACTTTAATCGAAGGCACTCTGGTCAATCTATTCAGCGACATCTGGAGTATGCTTGACATCGGCGGGCTCTATTCCGAAGAGGCCGTTTACAGTACTCTCCTTACCTACAATCAAAAAATCAACGATATTCTTCATGCTCCAACAGGAAGCAGCCCGCCCCTTCGCCTCGACGAATTTTTAAAAATTTGGAACGCCGCTACAGAGCTGCTTCCCACCCAAATCTCGTCCGGCGAAAATTCCAGCGCATCCCCGGCAGAAGATTCGGGGAACTTCCATAAAATCGGCATCTCGATTTTCGTATTCCTCTTGGCGGTATTCTCGAGCTTCATCTTCACTTATATGAGAAAACGCTAACCATTGTCCTCCGAAAAGTCCTATGGAAACCGCAAATACAAAGCCCAACGACAAAATCCAAAGCAACATTCCGTTTGTCCATACGATCGCTTTCCGCAGCATGATTGTCTTTGCGATGGTATTCTTTATCATCCTAGCAGGCGGCGGCATTTTTCTAGTCTATGCGCAAATGAATTCCTTTCAAAAAAACGCCAGCAAAGAAAAGCAACTGGCCACCAAACAAGCTTTGGAGCAAATTTCGACGCAATGCAATATTTTCATCGGAAGGCTTTCCCTGCTAGCCACTTCGCCTTATCTATCGAATCAGGATCCCATTGAATCCAGCAGTTTTCTCAAAGGCTACAATGTTTCCCCGCTTTTTATTCCCGGCGAGCACGTCGTTCTGCACAATTCCAATCACGAAAAGGTCAGCGACAATTCGATGGTCGGCATTTCCCAAATCAACGTTTCCTACCAGGAACTGAAAAATTTTCAAGCGGTCGAGCCGCAAAAGCCCTATATTTCCCCCTTGTTCTGGGAACAGCGCACCCCCAAAAAAATCATGGCGGTTCTTGTGGAAAACCGCGCCCGATCCGACGGCTATCTTTCGGCTTCATTCTCAATTCGACGTCTGTGGGAATTTTTTGAAAACTATTCCACCGGGAAAAAAGGTTTCTTCATTATCGTAGATGAGAGCGATGTCATTGTCTATCACCCCCAAATTCAAGAATGGGCAAACGGCGAAAAGAAAGTTCAAGATTTGGGATTGAAAGATTTTGACGCGAAGACCTTTAAAGCCTCTCAAGATTTTTACCGGCTGAACGACGGAAAAGATTACCTGATCAACTACGAATACGATCCCAAAACCAAATTTGGCGTTTTAGCGCTCCAGTCTAAAAGCGAAGTCATGGCTCCCGCTCAAGCGTATTTCCAAATTTTCATCTATATCGGCCTTGTGTTCCTTATCGCTACCCTGTGCATCACCCTTTGGCTATTCTTCAGCATAGAAAAGCCGCTGCAAAAACTGATCAAAAAAATGCTGATTATCGCCGACGGACATTATGAAGAATCCAGCGGCATTACGGGAGACAAGCAAAACGAAATCCATGTTCTGGCTCGCGTGTTCGACAAAATGCGTTTAACCATTCAAAAAGAAATCAACGCTCTCGCCGAGCATCAGGCGCACTTGGAACAAGAAGTTCTAAAGCGAACCGAAGAGCTGCACAAAATGAACCAGCAGCTCCAAATTATTTCCCGAATCGACGAATTGACAAAACTCCCCAACCGGCGAGACATCCGCGAAAAAATTCAAAACGAAATTTATCGCTATGAACGAACCAATCGCAACTTCTCCATTCTCTTTGTTGATATCGACAAGTTCAAGGATTTCAACGACAAGTTCGGGCATATTTGCGGCGATCTGGTTCTTAAAACCGTTGCCGAAACCCTACGCGACCAGTTGCGCAAACAGGATGTCGTTTCCCGATGGGGCGGAGAAGAATTTCTGGCCATGCTTCCAGAAACCCCGCTGCAAGGAGCCTCTCTCGTTGCAGAACGTCTGCGCCGCAGCATCGAAAATCGGAAAATTGAATTTGCTGGCCAGCAACAGCACGTCACCATCACTCTTGGCGTTGCCGAATACGACAAGCGCCTCGGTATGGATCACAGCATCAATCTGGCAGACCGAGCCCTTTACAACGGCAAGCAAACCGGACGCAATAAAGTCGTCGTCTTTGACCCCAAGGACATCACGGAAGACGACTTGAAAGCCGCCCAGGAAGAGCTTCAATTTGCCGCACAAAATCCCGACACCGAAGAAAAAACGTAGCGGAAATTCAACGCCAAATTTCAAGCGTTCAATTTTCCCATTTTTCATCCATAAGGGTACTCGATGATTTCCGTTTGCATGGCAACTTACAACGGCGCAAAATTTATTCGCGAACAATTGAAAGCATTTTGCTTCAGCTTTCTTTAGAAGACGAAGTTATCATTTCCGACGATTCTTCAACGGACAATACCATCGAAATCATCAAATCATTTCACGATCATCGAATTCAATTATTTGAAAAAAACACCATTCATTCTCCCATTTATAATCTGGAAAACGCCTTAAAACACGCCCGAGGCGAATACATTTTTCTTTCCGACCAAGACGACAGATGAAAAGAGAATAAAATCGCCGTCTGCATGGAATCGCTAAAAACAAACAATCTTGTTGTCCACAATGCCGAAATCATCAATGGAGAAGGGAATTTACTTTTTCCATCATTCTATATTCTCAACCACACACAAAAATAGAACTGCAAAATTTTTCTAACACTATGCATTTTGGAAAATGGACTCGCATTTATTTTCTATTCAAGTACCATTTTTTACGGAAGGGCTTTTTTAGAAAATGGAGGGAATTTTTAGATGCTTAAAATTTTCCTGGACCCTTTCGATTTTCGCAGATAAAGAATCTTTTGTAAACAATAAAGCTAAGCTAGAAAATAAAAAAAGACCTGCCTTGAAGACAGATCTTTTGCAAGAATTTATCCGCTCTATTCTTCGGTTGCTTCTTCGTCGGAGTCCGGCATTAAAGCCGCGGCATTTCCCAAAAGCGCATCCACATTCACGCCCAGGAACTTATTCGACTTGTCAAAACGAGCGACGATATAATAATCGCTGTTCCAGGAGAGAGTGCGGAGTTTGCCGTTTCCATCCGGAGTTCCCGAAACCTTGGCAGAGAAGAGTGTACTGGCAAGCCGTTTTTCAATTGTCGCAAAATCCTTGGACGTTTTAGCCTGTTGATTGGCAGTGCAGGCGATGTTCCAAAGAACCGCATTGTTTTCGATAACAGAATTCTGCCCGTCCACAATGTTCAGCGCTTGCTTGTAATACGCTTCCGTTTTTTTCTGATAGGCTTCTTCGGCTTGCGAAACGTATGCGCCTTTCTGCATAAAAAGAAGCGCGAAAATGGCGAGGTTTAACGCCAACGATGCAATCATAATGTATTTGAGTTTCATAGAGCCTCCTTACTTGGCTTGAAAATCGAACGGGGCGGGTTTAGAAACAGAGAACGTTGCAGACGGAGAAACTGAAGACAGAGCCTTGTAATCGACCCCGGCAAAATTTCCGCCTTTGAAAGTAAACTTGACAAGGCAATCGGTTCCACAAGAAAGCGCTGTTTCGTTTCCATTCGTCTGGGGATTCAGCACCTTCGCAGAGTCCAGTGCGGCGACCCGAGCGTCAAACGCCTCTTTAGAAAGATTTTGTGAAGTGGCTTCAAAAATCAGCTGCCACAGAAGATTGCCATTTTTGATAAACGCATTCTGCGCATTGACAACCTTGGAGACCTGATTCGTATAGGCAGTCGTTGCCGCTTTATAAGCCACTTGCGCCTGCTCCTTGTAGCCGTTTTTCAGCACAAGCATAATCACAATCAAGGCGATATTGACCACGATGGAAACAGCTAAAATAAGCTTCATCTTTTTGGGATCCATAATTTCTCCTACAGTTGAACGAGTTTTGTATAATGTATATTTTCTTGAAAAAAGAAAAGGTAAAAAAATGCAAAAAAGACTCTCGGACGCGGTTTTTGAAAATTTGAAAGAACTGATTAAGGCGAAAAATGCCGCCCACGAATCGATGTTCAAGTTCAGTTGGAAAAAACTTTGGCCATTTAGCCTTATCTGGCCTCAAGTGGACTATATCCGCATCCAGCGATTTATGGGAGAGGTCAAAGAAAAAGCGATTTTGCAAAAGCAATTCATCCAAGACAATCTGGGAAGTTCTTCCCCCGAAGAAAAGGAATTTTTAAACGCCATCCCCGCCTATGTAGATGCACTCGGCAATTCCTGCGATAAACTCGCCCGAGTCGCCGAATTTAAACAGAACATTCTCGAAAAAAAGCAAAAACGGGATCCCTTCGCCTTCAATCGGATTTTAAAAGATTATGAAGATGCACAAGCGACTCTTGTTCGCGCCGGAGCCTTCGTACAAGTCGCCTGGGGAAGCCTTGCCCCAAATCGCAGCAAATCCCAATATGCCGGAAATTAGCGTCATCATTCCCATTTTCAATACGGAAAAGTTTCTCGCTCTCTGTTTAGAAAGCGTTTCGGCACAGACTTTTAAAAATTTTGAAGCGATTCTTATTGACGACGGCAGTACGGATAAAAGCCAATGGATAGCCGAAGAATTTGTTCGCCGCGATTCCCGATTTCATCTTATCTCTCAAAAGAACTCAGGCCTTTCGGAAGCCCGCAATACGGGAATTTTAGCAGCAAGCGGAAACTGGATTACCTTTGTTGATAGTGACGACATCTTGAACGTCCATTTTTTACAAATGCTATATTCCGCAGCTATACAAAGACATTCTTTGGTCGCCGTCTGCGGGAAAAAAAATTTTAGGGAAATTCCCAACAAAGACATTTTTAATCAGATCACAGATAGCCCAGAAAAAATTTCCAGCGAAGAGGCTCTTATAAGAGCATTTTACCAGAACCGCATTCCCGACCATTCCGCATGGAACAAGCTTTTTCATAAAAGCCTTTGGCAGAACCGAAAATTTCCCAAAGGAATTTTCTTTGAAGATATGGCTGTAATTCCCGCAATTCTTTGGGAAGCGCAAACAATAGCCATCTGCAAAGCACCCCTTTATTTTTACAGAAAACACAAAGGAAGCATTTTATCGTCCGCTTACGATTTAAAAAAAGCGGAGCTACTTGCCATTGCTGAAAAGAATCTGAATTCTTTTCAGGACATTTCCATTCGGGTAAAAAAAGCCGCCGAAAGTCTTTTGTTGAGTGCCAGTTTCAGCATTTTGATGCGCACACCGGATTCCGCCGAATTTGCCAACGTCCGTTCCCGCGCTTTTGACTGGATTCGCCGTCTGCGAAAGCAATCCTTGTTAGACATCCACACTAGATGGCGGAATAAAGTCGCCGTCCTCTGTTCTTTTGGCGGTTTGCGTTTTTTGAATTTTATTTTGCAAAGGCTAAAATGATTCCGCATAAAATCCATTATTGCTGGTTTTCCAAAGAATCTTTTCCCGCATTGGTAAACACATGCATCCAAAGCTGGAAGCGCTTTATGCCGGAATACGAATTTATCCTTTGGGATTACGATAAAGCCCGCCAAATCCAAATGCCTTGGATAAACAAAGCTCTGGAAGAAAATCGCTGGGCTTTTGCTGCCGATGCCGTTCGTTTGTACGCCGTCTATTCCGAAGGAGGAATCTATTTGGATTCCGATGTAGAAGCCCTCCGTTCCTTTGATCCTTTGACGAATCAGCCTTATTTTTTTGGGTACGAGAATGGTTCGCACCGCATTGAAGCAGCGACGTTCGGCGCAGAAGCGCACTTTCCCGCTGTTGAAAAAGCATTGCAATTTTACCAGACGCATTTTTTTGAATACAAAGAAAGCGATGTGGATTTTTTAGTCATTCCAAACATTCTTGCTGAAACTTTTCAAAATATGCAACTTGAAATTTTTTCAGAAGATTATTTTTCTCCAAAAAATTTTACCAATGGGCAAATTTGCATTTCGCCAAACACTTTCAGCATCCACCACTTCTCAAGCAGCTGGCGTCCCTCTGTTTTGCAAAAAAGCATTCGCTGTCGCCAATGGATTTACAAGCATTTCCCTCAAAAAATCGCCAAGATTCTCCATGCGCCGCTTTCCATTCTAACCAATTTTTATAATTTGGGATGGCGTAAAACCCTGCAAAAAATCGTTCGCCGTTTTAATGTTTCAAAAGACAGCGCGGAATAAAAAGTTTCGGAAAGCGTTTTAAAAAAGGCAAAGAAAACGAAGCCAGTTCCGGCAACCGGCGAAACGCCTCTACTTTATTGTGATACGCCAAATTGGAAAAGCAGTGGGATTTCCAAATCCTAACGGCCTTTTTATACAAAGGAATATCTCGATAATCTTCAAGAACTTTTAAAAACGTCCCATACATCAGATGCCCATCCGAAGACATATTTTTCCCATGAATGCGATAATAAGTACAAATATGCGACAATACTGCCTGCGGGCCATTCGCCTTCAAAATTTTTAGCCACAACGGAAAATCTTCAAAGGGAAAACGCTCGTCATAGCCTCCCATTTTTTTTAACTCTTCCAATCGCAACATCTCCGTACAACCATTCAATTCCTTTTTTCCCAAAAAAAACTCTTCAAAAGAAACCTGCGGAACTGAACGAAGGTAACGGGAATCCGGATTCGGATTGATTTTTTCATCGGCATCCATCAACTGAATCAGACCGAAGCACGCTATTTTTTCCGGATGCGATTCCAAATAAGCGCTTTGAACGGCAAGACGCCCCAGAGCCATCCGATCGTCCGAAGAAAACGAACAAAAATATTTTCCATTCGCCAAAGAAAGCAATTCGTTCAGAGTGCGAACAAGGCCGCGATTTTCCCTGTGAATATAGCGAAATCCCAATTCCTTTTGCAAAGCTTCAAGAATCTGCGGAGAATCGTCCGTGCTGCCGTCATCGATGACTATCAATTCAAAAGAAACGCCCTGCTGTTCCATCACGGAGCGCACCGCGCTTTCCACAAAGCGGGCATGATTGTAGCTGGGCAGCAGAACAGAAACTAGAGGTTTTTCCATGAGAGACTCCGCGTCATGACAAGAAGCAACACAAAGCAAATCGCATTTTCAAGCGCATAAGCAAAAAACGGAGAACGATACCCGAACCAGGTCGTTCCTAAAACCGTGAATGCGACAAAAAGCAGATCCGAAACAATTTCCACCGTTAAAAAAGAAACCGTTTCTTTACGGGCGACAAGCGCAAGTCCCAAGCACCAGCAACCCGACTTGAAAAAATCGCCGACAATTTGCCACGGCAAGAGCGAAGAAAGCGGCAAGAAATGGTCGGAAAGCGCAAACAGAATGACATAATCCCGAAGAATAAAAAGAAGTCCGCACAAAGCCAAAGCAATAAGCATCACCCGGACAAGTAGCGAGAATAGCGTCTGACGAAATGCAATCTGTTCCTTTGCAGTCGATAAACGCGGCAGCAGAACGACCCCTAGGACCGATGAAAAACCGACGTTAAAAAAATCTGAAATACGGAGCGCGCCTTGCCAAAAGCCCGCCGCATCCCAACCAAAACGATTTCCCAAAAAAGAACGCATAAACATATACAAAGCCGGAGTTAAAATCATCGGGATCAGCCCCATTAACGCATAGCTGCGCCAAATGCCGTAATTCGCAGTAATTCCCGCGCGAAATCGTTTGTATGTAAATCCGCCACGGAGAGCAACGATCAAAGCGAATATGGCAGAGACAATCGACTGCGTCGCAACGGCGGAAAGAATGGAAAGAATTTGAAAGTGGATGAATAAAATCACCCAGAGAGCATTTAAAATAGCAGAACCCGCAATAATTATCGACCAACGCCGATAATCCGAAAAACCATTCATCACCGAAGAGCAAACCGAAACGAGAGTCAATGCAATCATGCCAGGAACAGCAAAGAGAATCGCCGCCTGCATATAGCGTTCAGGAACTCCTGGGAAAAACGCCGATAGCGGGGCTAAAAAAGCAAACAGCACAAAGAAAATCGCTGTAGCCATCGATGCGTAAACACAAATCCGAAATCCGCCTCGCCATATCGAATTTAAACGAGATTCATCGTCTCGGTGCCGAGCCGTTAAACTGACCCAGCCATTTTGCATTGCAAGCGAAGAAGTCCCTTGCCCGATGTTGATAAGATTCTGCAATTGTCCCACAATGGCAAAGCCCACAGGACCTGCAACTACCGCTAAAAATTTATTGACCGCAAATGCGCACGCCATCCGAATGAAAGTCGCCATTCCCGAACGGGCCGACTGTTTCCAAAAAATATCCATTTTCATAGTGCATACTCGTAAATGTCAAAAGCTACGCCACGCCCCGCATAAGTTTCCTTTTGATGGGAAAGCCCCGCATTCAAAACGCGTCCCTGTTCCTCGTTCGATGTTCCCCAATCAAAAAAGCGCTGCTCCGGAAAATAATTGATTTCATTCAACATCAAAAAATCCATCGCATGCAAAGAACGCCCCTTTGCAGAACTTGCCAGATATTGGGAATGCGCAACGCGGTTAGAAACGTAAACAACGCTCCCCGCAAGCAATTCGCCATCTTTTTTTACCACAAGCAACTTGATATTCTGGGGAAAGCGGGACGCAAGCATTTCCAATTCCGCTTTAGAATGAACGGGGTGTACTCCATGCCCCTGCTGCAAACAAGAATCGAGCAAGTCCCAGAAGGCAGAAAAATCCGAAGATTCCGAAAAAACCAGTCCCGATCGTTCACCTTTGCGCAAATAATATTTTTTCTTGGACGACGGCTGCATTTCCTTGGGTTCTAGCGCGCTCGAAATCAGCCTGGCTCGCAAAATGGCATTCTTGCGAAAGAGCCAATACAAATCTTCTTGCGAAGGCCGAGTCGCAAAAATCCAAGGAATCGGTTTGTACACGACCTTTACCGCATTCAATCGGCGCAACTCGGCATCCAAAAGGGAAAATAAAATTTCCACATCCGCAATCCCCATAGAATTATCCAAAATAAAACCGCCAAAAGTAAGACCGGCATGAGAACTGAATACGCCATCCGAAGAAAGCGTCCCCGGCAGAACTGCGCACCATTCTTCGCCTCGGCAAAAAACAAAGGAACAGTCCGGAAAACGATCGGCGTGATAATCCATATAACCGCGTTCAAATAGAAAATTTCCATTCCGCGATTCACGTATAAATCGATTCCAGCGTTCCGCATCGCTTGGCGCATAAAGGCGAATGGAAATTTCAGACATGGACTTCTCCAATTATTTTTGCAGGAACTCCGCCCAAAATCACATTCGCAGGAAATTTTCCAGAGACGACCGCACCGGCAGCAACAACGCTGTTTTCACCGATTTCCGTTCCCTTAAGAATAGTTGCGTTATTCCCTATCCAAACGCGATTGCCGATTTTCACGGCAGCCTTTTTGGGCTTTGAAACCAGCCGACTTTCCGTATGCACCGCATGAAAATCCGAGTCGTAAATTTCTACATGAGTGCCTATCAAAACATTCTTGCCAATGAAAATTCCCGGGCCTTCCGAAATGGCGACAAAATGATTTCCCACCCACGATTCTTCCCCGAAAGCGATTTTGGATTCCGATGTCCGGGGATTCAAAAAAATGTAAGAAGTCCAAAAATCCGTATCGTTAGCAAGGCCAATGTGAACATCCTTTTCAAAAATAACCGTTCCCAATCCTTGCGTCAAAAGAGGTGCCGCACAAATCGGCGAGCCTTTCACTTTGGCATCCGAAATGAAACGGTAAAAAGCCCGCCGGCAATATGCCCAAAATTTTTTGAAAACTCTACGCACCAAACGCATTGACGGCCTCAATAATTTGGGAAATTTCTTCGGAAGAAAGCTGCGGATAAAGCGGGATGCTGAGTTCCGTATTGGCAATACTTTCGGTTATAGGAAACGAAAGAGAATTCCATTCCGCATAGGCTTTTTGCTTGTGCGGCGGAACCGGGTAATGCACCAAAGTGTCAATTCCCCATTTTTTTAAATGCTCCTGAAGCGCATGGCGTTTTTCGGAACGCACCGCAAAAATATGCCAAACGTGCTCTCCTGCTGCACCCGGACTTGGAAGTTTCACCAGAGGATTCCGAATTTCCCGAAGATAGCGTTCCGCAATTTGCGAACGGATTAAATTGTCCGCATCCAGCCGTGTTAATTTGCATGAAAGAATCGCCGCCTGCATTTCATCAAGCCGGGAATTTAATCCCTTAACAGAATTAACATATTTTTTTTCGCTACCATAATTCGATAACACGCGAATCATCCGAGCGAGTTCTTCGTCGGAGGTGGTGACAGCACCGCCGTCCCCCAAGGCCCCCAGATTTTTCCCCGGATAAAAACTGAAAGCGGCGGCATCTCCGAACGCTCCTGCGCAAATTCCTTTTTGCCTTGCGCCGTGCCCCTGTGCAGCATCTTCCACCAAAAGCAAATGATGCGACTCTGCAAATTCCGCAAGTTCTTCGCCCGGAATCACTCGGCCATACAAATGCACCGCTAAAATTGCCTGGATGCGGGAATTTTGCGAATAGGCGCGTTCACAATTTTCTAAAGAAAGATTAAAAGTTTCTTCGTCTGGTTCGACAAGCACGGGATGCAATCCGTTTTCCGTGAGTGCCAGAATCGTTGCTATATAAGTGTTTGCAGGGACGATAACGGAATCACCCGCACGCAATTTTCCCAAAGCGATATACGCCCGAAAAATGAGAATCAGCGCTTCCAATCCATTTGCAACGCCAACACAAAACGCCGTTCCGCAAAACGCTTTAAAATTTTCTTCAAATTTTTCGCACTCTTTCCCGCGAATATACCACCCGCTTTCCGTCACCCGCCGAATCACCGAAGAAAGTTCCGGTTCAAAGGATTCCGTTACCCGTTTCAAATCCAGATAATCAATCATCCTCGCCTCCGCTCCGCCGCATATTTTGTAAACAGCGCATAATCGCGAATATAATCGGATTCTTCATAAGGATGCGATGCGAAAACAAGGCAAATCGACCCCGAAGAAAAATTCAATTCTTCGGCCCAAATGCCAGGCGGCACATAAATCCCGTAAAAGGGCCTATCCAAATGTACGATTTGCGAATGAACGCCATCATCTATTTTAGCATCAAAAGAACCGGAAGCCGCCACCAAAATCTGGTGGCAAAGTTTATGCGCATGACCGCCACGATTTTCTCCGCTAGGAATATCATAAAGGTAAAACACGCGCCGGATTTCAAACGGGATCCCTTTAAAATTTTCCAAAGGTGTCAAAGAGCCCGAACGTTCCACCGAACGAGGAAATTCCAGAAGACGACAACCTCCGATTAAATTTCGCATAAAGCCGCCTTTTTAAATTCTTCAAAATCCCAAATGTAATCCTTTGGGTCGTAGCATTCCGAACTCAAAACTAAAGCCACCGAATTGGTCGAAAAATTATCCAACGTGCGAAAATGCAAAGGCGGCACATACAAGCCAAAATACGAGCGTCGCAGAGAGTAACGGCTTTCTTTTTTTCCGTCGTGCAAAAGAACGTCAAAGCTGCCAGAAAGAGCGATAATCAATTCGTGCTGTTTTTGAAAAGCATGGCTTCCGCGGATTTGCCCGCCCGGAACATCGTAAATCCAATAGCAACGTTTCACCCGAAAGGGAATATGGCGTTCCGACTCGATAAAGCTCAAATTTCCACGGTCATCTAAAATCTTGGGAAGCGATAGCAGTTGGGAGCAGGAAGTCGAAAGCATACGAAGCTAAAATATAAAAAATCCCATTTGGCAAACCTATCAAAAAAAGGAATTATACGCAACACTCCACCCCAAAGATTTATCCGTAGAAATTTGAGCTATTTCGTATTTTGTAGAACGCAAGCGGTATGAAAAGAACTTGCCGTTTGATACAGGAGAAGCGGCGTTCCGCCGCTTTAAATCTGGCTGCGCAAGGAAGGACGGCCAGCCGGCAGTCAGGAAGGTCTCCCGACCGTCCGAGAATCTGGAGGTTTACGAAAGCATTTCTCGCCAGTTCCGAAACTTCAACCCCGCACGTCATAGAGAGAAGCGATCTTTGTTTGCGTCAAGATTGTTTCACCAAAGCCATTTCTGCTTGGCCCAATTTTATATTTTGGAGCAAACCCCTTTCCAAGGAAATCCGATGAACCCATCCGAAAAAATGCCAGAAGAAATTCTCCGCCGCATCTATGGCGTGCATTTTAGCTCCCAAAGCGAAGAAGCCCTTCAAAAAAGACTGCGCACCCAGCAACTTGTCCAGCAGTTGAACCTCTCCTTTCCGGAAGAATACGAAAAACGGGAAAAAATTTTTCAGAATTTGTTCGGGCACTTTGGAAAGGACGCCCACTTGGAACCGCCATTTCATTGCGATTGCGGGGAAAATATTTTTATCGGGGACAAAACTTTTCTCAATTTCAACGTGACCATCCTGGACAGCGCGGAAGTGCGAATCGGAAACAACTGCTGGATTGCTCCCAACGTCCAGATTTATGCGGCCACCCATCCTACCGACTATTTGGAACGGCGTAAAATCTGCCTGGCCAAGCCAATCACCATCGGAAACGACGTGTGGATTGGCGGAGGTTCCATTATTTTGCCCGGCGTCCAAATCGGAGATGGCGCTGTAATCGGGGCAGGAAGCGTGGTCACCCATGACATTCCGGCATTCTGCATCGCCTTCGGCAATCCCTGCAAAGTCCATCGGCATTTGGAAAACAAAGTGGACAAGGAAAATTCTTGAAAGGAATAAGCCGCCACCATCGGATAATTCAAAAAGTGGACCGCCCCATTTTTTAGCGGAAACTTTTCAGCGGAAACATTCTTTTTTTTGGGGAGGGGGCGTTTCCTGCCGTTGGCAGGCCGCGCCTTCGCGTTATCGGCGAGAAAAAGCAAAAATAAACGCCATCACCCGCCGTCCGTTCAGCCTTGCCTTCGGCCAGTCCGAACCCATCCGGGCTTCAGTCGCTAACGCAAAAAAGAAGGTCGCATTTTAGCGGGTGACTCAACGCAATTCTACTTCATTTGTACGAAAAAGACCGTTCCTTCCAAAATTTTGAATAGAAAGAGCGGCTGGATGCCGCTTCTCCTATCATTCGATTGAGGAAATCTTCAGCTATCCCACAAACTCGCGAGCATTGCGGAAGAGTTTCATCCAAGGACCGTCTTCGCCCCAATCCGCTGGATGCCAGCTGTATTGAACCGTGCGGAAAACGCGTTCCGGATGCGGCATCATAATCAGTGCGCGACCGTCCTTGCTCGTAAGCCCCGTAATCCCAAAAGGCGAACCATTCGGATTCAGCGGATAGCGTTCCGTGTAAGCGTGGTTGCCATCGACATAACGAAGACTGACAAGTCCCGAAGCAAGGCAGGCTTCCGCATCCTGGCGACAGGCAAATTCCGCCCGCCCTTCACCGTGGGCAACGGCAATCGGCAACACAGAGCCCACCATTCCCTTGAGCAATACAGATGGCGAATCTTCAACTTTTAGACTGACAAAGCGGGCTTCAAAACGCTCCGAAAGGTTCTGTACAAAACGCGGCCAATGTTCCGCGCCCGGGATCAGATCCTTCAAGTTCGAAACCATCTGGCAGCCGTTGCATACGCCCAGAGTAAACGTATTCTGGCGATGGAAGAAGTTTTCAAATTCCTTGCGGGCCTTTTCGTTAAAGAGAATGCTCTTTGCCCAGCCTTCGCCTGCACCGAGAACGTCGCCATAGCTAAATCCACCGCAAGCGACCAGCCCTTGGAAGTCCGCCAAAGAAACGCGTCCGGAAAGGATGTCCGTCATGTGAACGTCGATGGATTCAAATCCGGCACGATCAAACGCCGCCGCCATTTCCACTTCGCCATTCACCCCCTGTTCGCGGAGCACTGCCATTTTCGGGCGGCTGGCATAATCCTTTTTCATCTGCATATCGAAAGTGACTTTCGGCGTAATGCCCGGGTCGTCCTTTTCGAGCTTCAGCTGGTATTCGCTTTCGGCGCAAGCCGGATTATCGCGGAGAGCGGCAATGCGATGTGTCGTGTCGCTCCAAATAGCGCGAAGTTCCGAAATGCCGACCTTGTAATCGCCGACGATGAATTCGTAAGAATCGTTCAGCGTACCGATGTCCGAGACGCACTCGCCAAGTCCCGCAGCAGCAAACGCCGCCTTGACCTCTTCGACATTTTCTTCGGCAACTTGCAGAACCGCACCGAGTTCCTCGTTAAAAAGGATTTCCACAGCGTTGCCGCAAAGCGCCGAAATATCCAGAGTGACGCCGGTATGTCCCGCAAACGCCATTTCCAGAGCAGTCACGAAAAGTCCGCCATCGCTCTTATCGTGGTAAGCGAGAATCTTTCCGTTCTTATTCAAATTCTGGATGGTTTCAAAGAATGCGCGAAGTTCCTTGGCATTTTCCACATCGGGAGCGGCATTGCCCAATTCGCAGAAGACCTGCGCAGCAATGGACGCGCCCATACGATTTTTACCGCGAGCAAGATCCACCAACAGCAAGCGGGACGGACGTTTCAAAAGGACCGGCGTCAGCGTTATGCGGGCGTCAGCAACGGGAGCAAACGCACTGATGACCACCGAAATCGGAGCCGTCACGTTGTGCTTTCCACTTTCGTTTTCCCAAACCGTGCTCATGCTCATCGAATCCTTGCCGACGGGAATCGTAATGCCTAATTCCGGACAAAGTTCCATGCCAATCGCCTTGACCGCTTCGTAAAGATCCGCACCGTCGCCCTCGTAATTCGGGGAAGCCATCCAGTTTGCGGACAAATTGATGCGACCCATGTCGGCAATGCTTGCGGCAGCCATATTCGTTATCGCTTCCGCTACCGCCATCCGCGCGCTCGCTGCCGGAGAAATCAATGCCAGCGGGGCGCGTTCGCCAATGCTCATCGCTTCGCCTTCATAAGAATCCAGAGTCGCCGTCGTCACGGCCACATCGGCAACGGGAACCTGCCACGGGCCTACCATCTGATCCCGAGCAATCATGCCCGTAACGGAGCGGTCGCCAATCGTAATCAGGAATGTCTTGTCAGCAACGCTCGGATTCGCCAGCACCCGTTCGGCAATTTCTTTTACCGAACGATTCTTCAGCACCGGCTCCGACGAAAGCGGACGCTTGACCGAATGATTGTCGCGAATCATGCGCGGCGGCTTTCCAAGAAGCACGTTGAGCGGCATATCCACCGGCGTGTTTCCAAAATGCGAATCGGAAAGAGTCAAGTGGTTCTCTTCCACGGCAGTTCCCACCACGGAATATGGGCAGCGCTCGCGCTTGCAGATTTCGTCAAAAATCGGGAGCTTGTCCTGCGGAACGGCAATCACATAACGTTCCTGCGATTCGTTACTCCAAATTTCATACGGGCTCATGCCCGGCTCGTCATTGGGAACTTTGCGCAGTTCAAATTTGCCGCCCACATTGCCATCATGAACAAGCTCCGGGAAAGCGTTGGAAAGTCCACCCGCGCCCACATCGTGAATAAAGGCAATCGGATTTTCTTTTTCCAGTGCCCAGCAACGATCGATGACTTCCTGGCAACGCCGCTGCATTTCGGGGTTTCCGCGCTGCACGCTCGCAAAATCCAAATCCTCGTTGCCGCTCCCGCTCGTCACGGAACTCGCCGCACCGCCGCCAAGACCAATCAACATGGCAGGGCCGCCCAAAGCAATCAGAGCGTCGCCCGGCTGGATGCGTCCTTTCGCAATAAATTCCTGCTTGATATTCCCAAGCCCGCCAGCCAGCATAATCGGCTTGTGGTAGCCGCGCACCTCTTTGCCCTTTGCCGATGGCACTTCCTCTTCGAACGTGCGGAAGTAACCCAGAATATTCGGACGGCCAAATTCATTGTTGAACGCAGCACCACCCAGAGGCCCTTCAATCATAATGTCCAGCGGAGACGCTATGCGGGAAGGCTTTCCAAAATCCTTTTCCCACGGCTGCACATATCCCGGAATTTTCAAATTTGAAACGCTGTAGCCCGTAAGACCCGCCTTCGGCTTAGATCCGCGCCCTGTCGCGCCTTCGTCCCGAATTTCGCCGCCACTTCCCGTGGCCGCTCCCGGAAACGGAGAAATCGCCGTCGGGTGGTTATGCGTTTCCACTTTCATCAGCACGGGAATCGGTTCTTCGTGCCACTCGTACTTGTTCGTCTTGGGGTTCGCATAATAGCGGCCCGCTTTCGCGGCACCATCCATCACCGCCGCATTGTCCTTATAGGCCGAAAGGATATTCGTCGAATGCAGCTTGTAGGTATTCTGAATCATCTGGAAGAGCGAAAGATCCTTCTTTTCGCCATCAATCGTCCACTCCGCCCCGAAAACCTTGTGGCGGCAATGTTCGGAATTCATCTCGGCGAACATGTAAAGCTCCACATCCGTCGGATTGCGATGGAGAGCCTTGAAGCTGCTTATCAGATAATCCTTTTCCGGTTCCGAAAGGGCGAGCCCCATTTCCTTGTCCGCGCGAGCGAGAGCTTCCCTGCCTTCTGTAAGAATCGGAATTTCCACCAGCTTCTTGGGTTCCTCGTGCATAAAGAGGACTCCCAACTGGTCGAAGGAAGCGAACACTTTCTGCGTCATGCGGTCGTGAATCGCCGTTTTCACCTTTTGAGAAACTTCCGCCGTGACTCCGCCATTAAAATCGATGTAATAAGCGATCGCGCGTTCAATGCGCTTGACCTCCGCAAGGCCGCAAATGTGGGCGATATCCGTCGCCTTGGAACTCCACGGGCTAATCGTTCCTGGACGGGGAGCCACCACAAAAAGAGTGCCCTCCGGATTCCGGGCTTCCATCGACGGACCGTAAGTCAGGATTTTTTCAAGGGTTTCCTTTTTTTCGGCGGAAAGTTCCTTTTCCAAATCGACGACATGGATAAATTCCGCATAGATTCCCTTGACAGGAAGAGCGTCCTGCTGAAAATCGGAAAAAAGCTTTTGAATGCGGAAGGCCGAAAGGGCCGGAGAACCACGAAGAATCATCATAAAAATACCTTGCGCTAAAGGTGAATTCCGGAATCCAAAAATAGAAATTTTAGACAAGAGAGCTAGCGAGTACTCACAAAAAGCAAGGTCTCTCTAAAAATGGCTTAGGCAAATGCTTCGACAAACTCAGCAGCCACTTGTCGAACTAGTCGAAGGGCGGCAAAATGCAGCTTTTCCATTTTTATTATTTTTGTTCCCGTTATTTTTTATCCGTTTCGCAGAGATTTTTATGTGGCTACTCTATGCAATTCTTTCCGCTGTTTTTGCGGCTCTGACTTCCATCCTGGCAAAAATTGGCATTGAAAATGTCAATTCCCATTTGGCAACCGCCATCCGGACCACCATTGTGCTATTCCTTTCCTGGGGAATCGTCTTTTTGACACGCGCGCATTCCGGAATTTCCAGCATTTCCTACCGTAGTTTCCTTTTTCTCATCCTCTCGGGACTAGCTACAGGCGCATCCTGGTTATTCTTCTATAAAGCGCTCCAACTGGGAGAGGTTTCCAAAGTTGTTCCCATCGATAAAGCGAGCATCATCCTGTCCGTTTTGTTTGCTTTCTTTTTTCTGGGGGAACCGCTGAACGCCCGCGCCGTTTGTGGGCTCGTGCTACTTGGAGCCGGAACATTCCTGATGATTCTTTAACATTTTGCCTCCGCATTCACCTCAGGAAGTACAAAAAAAATGAAGGCGCAAAACCTTCATTTTTTGAATCCATCTATTCCGTTTCTTAGAACCAGCGCCATGTAATGCCAAGGGTCACCGCATCGCGATATTGCGTATCTTCATCAATGTCCTTGTCATAAGCCACATCCACGCCAACGCTCAAAACGATAAGCGGAGCAATCGTTACGTCCAAACGGTTTTCCCATTTGCCATCGATTTCATCAACACCCTTGAAATTCACGAAAGCCCACAGGCGAGTTTTGAAAGAAGCCAAAGAGGAAAGGGCGACTTTGTATTCCGTCACGCTTTCCAAACCCGGTTCGTCCTTGAAAGTTTCAATCTTTTTCGTATCGGCATCGTCGGCCCAGCCGTAACCGTCCGAAATGGTCATCCGATTCGCAAAGGCGATACTCTGTCTAAAGTTGTCATTCGGGGCAAACGAAACACCCAACATCTGCGTAAAGTAGCCCGGATCCATAAAGCAGGAAATTGGCGTTTTTGTCGAATCCGTATAGGTGTAGCTCTTGGCGAACTGGGATTCAAAACGAAGGCCCGCATAAGGTTCAAACGGTTTAAAATCGTTCTCAGCGACCGTCGTTTCAATAAAAATCTTGTCGTTGGACTTGCGGGTTCCCAAGCCTTTCATATAGGTCTGTCCCCATTCCAGTTTCACCACGGAACGCCAGTCGAAATGCGAAAAATGGCCGATTACGTCGGCATCGTATTTCAGGATCCAGACGTTCGTATTCACCCCGTCGGCCCCATTGTTCCAGTTGCTGTAATGTTGGCGCGTAAACTGTGCAGAAGCGAGCACATCTGCATTCCAGTTTTTAGGAAGCGCGCCAGAAAACATACCGTCTTCCGCAAAAGAAGATGCGGCAAAAAGAGTTGCGGCAAGTGCCAAAAATTTTGTCGTTTTCATCATATTTCCAAAATTAACTCCTATCCTGTTTTCCGTAAAGAGAAAAAAATTTCTGAATGTGACCTAGTTCAAATTCAACGCTTCTTTTTTTTCTTTTTCGGCGGGGTATAATTCGACCCGACCGGATTGCCGCCATTCTGCTTTTTGGCAAACGCTCCGATTTTTTTGAACATTTCCTTCATTTCTTCAAACTGGCGCAGCACCTGATTGACCCGGGCAGCTTCCGTTCCCGAGCCTTTGGCGATACGCGCTTTGCGGCTGCCATTGATAATATTCGGGTGTTTTCTTTCCTTTTCCGTCATCGAACTGAGAACCGCCTCGACATAGACCATTTCCTTTTCATTGATCTTGTCCAGCGGGAGCTTGTTCAATCCCGGAATCAGCCCCAGAATATCCTTGATGCGACCCAATTTTTTAATCGTGCGCAGCTGGCGCAAAAAATCGTCCAAGTCGAAAGTGTTGTTCAGGATCTTCTTTTTCAAATCCTTCGCGTCCCGTTCGTCAATCACCGACTGCGCTTTTTCCACTAGGGAAACGACGTCGCCCATGCCGAGAATCCGACTCGCCATGCGATCCGGATGGAACAGGTCTATTTCGTTCGGTTTTTCGCCCACACCGATAAAGCAAATCGGAACTCCCGTACTTCTTTTAATCGAAAGAGCCGCACCGCCCCGAGCATCGCCGTCCATCTTGGAAAGGCAGACCCCGGTAAAATTCAACCGGTCAAAGAATGTCTGTGCGACGTTCACCGCTTCCTGACCGATCATCGCATCGGCTACGAACAGGATTTCTTCCGGGTGCACCGCTTCACGCGCCTGTTCCAGCTCCTGCATCAACTTCTCGTCGATTTGCAAACGGCCCGCCGTATCGTAAATCACCACGTCAAAGCCGTTCTGTTCGGCGTATTCGTAACCGTGCTTGATAATTTCGACCGGATTGCCTTCGCCCTCGTCGTAAACGGGAATGCCAATGGATTTTCCGAGAACCTGCAACTGCTTGATGGCAGCCGGGCGGTAAACGTCGGCGGCGACCAGGAGCGGTTTCTTTTTGCGCTTGCTTCGCAAGTAGAGCGAAATTTTGGCGGCGAAGGTCGTCTTTCCCGAACCTTGCAGACCGACCATCATAATGCCCACGGGCGGTTTTCCCGAAAGCGCGAGTTCCCGCGTTTCGCCGCCCATCACCTGCACCAGCTCATCGTGGATGATTTTCACAATCTGCTGCCCCGGCGTCACCGAAGTCAGCACTTCCCTGCCCATCGCCTTTTCTTTGACCGCTTTTACAAAATCGCGGGTCACATTGAAGCTCACGTCCGCTTCCAAAAATGCCCGACGGACTTCCCGCAGCGAATCCGCCACGTTTTCTTCGGAAAGAGTGCCCTGCCCACGCAGGTTCTTAAGGGTCGATTCCAGAGATTCTGTCAATTGCGAAAACATCATAGTGGGCGAAAATATAGGAAATTTCGGCTCATTTTTAGAAATGAGAAGTCAGGAGTTGGAAGTTGAGAGTTGTAAATGGGAACTGCTTGCAGCCCGTCAATACAAATACCATTCCCATTTTACCGTGCAGTCGGAATTCTGGTAATCGCTCTGCTCTTGCTCGTCATAGTCTTTCAGATAGCCGATACTGAAAACGCTGTAACACTTTCTCGAACTGTAATTGTCGTCGCCGTCGGAAGACACGTCTTCATCTATGACTGTTGGACATACTTTTATCGTTTGGGTCAAAGCGGGGATTGTTTTTGTCGTACAAGAATTTCCGCTCCAAAATTTCGTATTATCTTTATCCAGCAACTTTCCCGTATAAATCGTCGTGGATTGCCCGGCAGAAGTTATGGCGTAAATGGTAAAGGAAATTTCCGGGTCGCCAACGCCCAAGCCATCCCAATTGTTTTCGGTTTCAAAATATGTCAGGCAGAACTTCATACTTTTTGACGATTCCAGATAACTTTTGCACTGATAGCCGTAAGTGGAGCAGCAATAGGAATCCGAATAAGCGGAAGTACCGAGTCTGCATTTTTCCGATTCGCTCTGGTAGCTGGAACTGGAAGAAGAATAGCCGTAATAGCTGGAACTCGACGAGGAATAGCACTTGATTCCGTAATAAGAGCAACATTCTTGTTCGGAATAATGCGGATACTCACTGTATGCGCAATCTTGCTCACAGAGCAAATTGTATTTAGAGCAACAGGATGAGTAGTCCAAATAGCCTTCGCTACACCGCATCCTTTCGTAAGCTTCTTCTTCCCGTTCGGCGGCATATCTATTGTCCCTGCTCTGCTCGCCAATTTTCTCATCGACATCCGCAATCGCATCCATTTCTTCTCCGCAACAAGCGAGCAGCAGGGCGACAAATAGTAAAAAACTCCACTTAAGCAAAGCTATTTTTTTCATAAACAAAGTCCTCTAGAAAATCAAATCCATCTTGATTCGCCAAGTGCCTATCGTTTCGGGAGATTCCGAAAAACTATGCCTCCTATAAGTTTCCTCGGAATAAAGCAGGCGTTGAAACGCTACAGAAAGACGATGGAAAAATTCCACGCCAACCCCCACAAATCCCAAAAATTCAAAGCTCCCCATTTCATACCCATATCCACTGGGCATCCAGTCGTCGTAAGAATCCGCATCAGCATAAGTACCGCTATAACCATCCATCGTCAAATGATACCAGACGCAAATCGGCTTGCGAATGTACATCGTATAACTCAAGAACGGACCGATTTTTCGAGGAATCCGGAGGCGAAACTCCAACGGCACTTCGGCAAGAATTTTATGATAGCGCAAAACGGGATCTGAATATGGATATGAATATGAATTTTCTTCCACATCGAGATGAGAAAATTGATAAACGGCGTTCAGCCCCAACAGAAAAGAACCGTATTTGAAAAAATCCCATCGCATCAAAAAGCCGCCTCCCGCAGAAAAGCCTTGATCACAATCCAGGTACAAGTCGCCATTGTGGTCCCCATAAGCTTCTGTGTCCTTGTCCACAAGCCGACCGGCAAAAAGAGACAGCCCCATATAAAAAATCCGCTTGTCTTTTTTAGGGGTTGAATCCATTTGAAGCGTATCCAAATCCGCAACGGCACTTTCCGTCAAAACCTGAAGGGACTTGGGCGCACTATCCTGAAGAGCGACAATCGCCCGACTCGTCACCGTATCTTGCGGCGGTTTCAGGGAGGAAATTTCGGTTTTACGAATGTCCAAAATTTGAAAATCCTTGGTCGCAAACGTTACCATAAAAAGAGAGTCGCCGCTTTCCTTTTGAAATTTCAGGACGGAATCCGCCGCAGCCCTCAAATTCTGTTTTCGCGCAATCCATTCTTCCATTTTCTGAAGGCTATCCGCTTTGACCTTTTGAGCAAGGCGTTCCGTTTGTTCAGCAAATGCCTGGCAACCGCAGATGTTTTCAATCTGGACGCAATTCGAATCATTCCGCTTTTCTTCCGGGCAAATAGCACAAAAGTTACGGCATTCCTCGGTCTGCGTCAAAAGCGGTTCCTCGATTTTTGTAGAGTCGTTGTGCGCCTTGGATTTTATGCGCAGCGGGGTCTGTGCTTTTTTCACTTCTGCAAGGGAGTCTCCATGAAATTTCAATTCCAAAGAACAGAATTTTCGGGGACAAAGAGATTCGATTTCTTTGGAAAGTGTCGCCACTGCGGATTCTTGCGCTTTGGCCTTTTGAATTTCCACTTGTTGAATGCTGTCGAGAACCTTGCTGCAATAGCACAAAGAATCTATTCCGCTGCATATCGAATCCGTCGGATTTGTAGTACAGGTCGTGCAAAGGGTGGCACACATTTCACCGGCAAGCAATGGTGCTGCAAAAAAAATTGGAATGCAAAATCGAAAATTCATAAATCTACTTCTAAAAAACTTTTAATACGAAAAATCAAATGAACCGCCCGCTAATTGTTCGCAAACAAAATAATGAAAACCGTCGCTGCGACCGAGGCAATTCCAGCCCATACATACGGCCAAATCGTAGCCTCCACTTTTTGCTCTTTTCCTGTACCCTTATCCTTCACAAACAAAGCAGAATCCCCGATATCATGCCATTTGGCAGCTTCTTCAACACTTAAGGTTTCATAGCTTACAGCAAGGCCGGAATATTTGCAACGTATCGATCGGGTTGTCGTATTTTTGCTCTCTTCCATCACAATATTAATAATATCGTCAATATCTGGATTTCTCGAAATGGCGAACGCCAAAAACGAAATTTTGGAACACTTCGCATTCTCTTCCCATAAAACGGGGCCAATGATTTCGGCGTGTTCCGCTCCGTAATTCACAATATTTGTTCGATTATGGTAGGTGATGTCACGCTCGCTGCTGTCCGTCCGGACTGTTGCACACGAGGCGAACATCAGCATTGCACAAAAGAAAACGAGTTGAAAAGCCTTGTTCATTTCCATCTCCCGACAATATTTTTAGTGCTAAAAAATCAATACCATCGAAAACCCTGACGCTTCATGCAATTGGAAACAAAGTCGCCGCGTTCTACGTGATCTTTGCCCGCTTCGTATTCGCACTGGGCAAGGGCGTTTTCGGTTTCATACTCGCTGACGCCCTGTTTATGCCAGCCGACGGCACAGCCCGAAAGCACAAGGCAAGCCACAATACAAAGGACGAGAAAGGAAAATTTTTTCATGAGAATCTCCTGCATTTTCGCTTTCTTCAATGTAAAAAAAAACATACATTGTCAAGTGTTTTTTGCCATATTGTGAACTTTGACCGGAAAATTTGGGCTTTATATATAAAATTCCACCTCGATTTGCTTGGTTGGTGTGCTTCGACAGGCTCAGCAACCGGTTGTTGAACCATGGTTAGCGACTAGTGAGCAGGAGGAGGTAGTTGGGAGTTGGGAGTTGGGAGTCGGAACTGATAACTGATAACCGAGTTTCCCCTCTCGCGACGTAACACATCTTATTCCACCCCACAAAACCAAAACTTCCCACCGCCAAGCGTGGCGGGGGATAGGGTGAAGGGAAAAGGGGCTGCCCACGAGTCTTAAGAGTTTTACTCTTTTAGACGAATTGTCCCTGGAAGGGTGCCTTCGCAAAAGCGTGCAAGGCGAATGTTGCGCCGCAAGCTTGCTTGCTGGCATTACTGAGCCGCAGCCGCGGACGCAACGCGTCAACTCTGAAGCCCCCTTATCCCTTCCGCCCGCTGCGCAAGCGAGCTCCTCGCAGTCTGCGAGAAGAAATTTTCCTTGTGAAAAAGAAATTCCTGTATTGAAAAAAAAGAGTTCCACTTTGCGAAAAAGATATTCACACTTTGAAAAAATTTTTAATTGAGAGTATTTGGTGGAAGATCGTATATAATTCCCGAAAATTTTCAAATCGATGCCTTTGCGAGTGGCAAAAAGTCAGTCGTCAGTGGTCAGTTTTCGCGCAAAAGACTTCTACATGACCGGACGAAATTTTCTTTTTGCGTTTCCATTTCGCCAAAAATTCCACCTTTTTCGATAAAGCAAATACACGCATTCACACACGAGCCGACTCCCCCGCGCATTTCCCCTCAATCCATTGCTTTTTACTTCATCGCCCTTTCCATTTTCAGGCGGACGACCATTTCATTGTACAAATCCTGCAGGCAGTCTTCAATCGTAATCATCGGTTTCCAGCCCAAATCCATAATTTTTTGGGGGTCGCCAATCAAAAGAGGAATATCCAAAGAGCGTTCCTTTGCCGGATCAAAACAAAAATCCACATCGACATCGGCAATTTCGAGCAACGTTTCTGTCAATTCCCGGAATGTGTAGGATTTTCCAGAACAGATATTGTAAATCTCCCCCGCCTTGCCCGCTTGCAGCACCTGAATCAAACCGCGAGCCACGTCCCGCACGTCCAAGACATCTCGGCTCACATCCAGACTGCCCGAATAAATAATCGGTTCGGCCCCATATTTTTTGATTTTCACCAACTGGCTCGCAATCGACGGAATCAAAAACCGACGGCTATGATGCGGTCCCGTAAAATAAAACGGGCGAATCATTACAATGTGCATTCCATAAGCATTGGCGAACTGATTCCCCAAAAGTTCCATGCAAGCCTTGGATGTCGCATAAGAAGTCAGCGGATTCGGGCGATCGGACTCCTTGTGCAAAGTCGTCAGAAGTGTTTCCGAAGAACGCCCATAAACTTCGCTGGAACTCAAAAGCAGTATTTTGGCTTCCGGCACAATCTGCCGTGCGGCTTCCAGCAAATTCTGCGTCCCCAGCAAATTCGTGCTGAGGGTTTCGTAAGGCTTCTTGTAAGAAAGCCCCACGCTGGACTGGCTCGCCAAATGGTAAATCGCCCGCGGATTCGCTTCTTTGATGACCGAAGCCAAATCCTTGTAATTCAGCAAATCTCCCGTCCGGTAATTCACATCGGAAACTTTTTGCCACGGCTGCGGCTGCTCGTCGCTAAAGCTGTAAAGTTTTTCGCCGTTTCTCGTGACCGACGTCAGAATGTGAAATCCCAAAGCGCCCGTTCCGCCCGTGACCAAAATACTCATCCGCTAACCTCCGGCAATACCGCTTTCCAAGCTTCTTTCACCAGCGATTCTTCGACATTGGCAACTTTTTTCACCTCGCCGATTTTCACCGGGAGAATATACACCCGATTGTTCTTTTCGACTTTCTTATCGATGGCCATCGCATTCCAGGCCGCATCCGCCTGAACGCCTTCCACCGTTTTGGGAAATCCAAAAGCATCCAAAAGAGCCGTCTGCCGATCCTCTTCCTCTTTGGAAATCATACGGCGCAAAACAGCGAGACGTGCCGCCACCCGCATACCCAAGCTCACGCCGATTCCATGCGAAAATTCATAGTGGTGCAAGTTTTCAATCGCGTGTCCAAAGGTGTGCCCGTAATTGAGAATCGCCCGAAGTCCTTGTTCCTTTTCGTCAATGCCGACGACTTCCGCCTTGATTTCGCAGCTGCGCCGCACAATATGCGTCAAGGCTTCGGAATCCCGCGCAAGAATTTTCTGCACATTTTCTTCGAGATAGGCGAAGAATTTCTCGTCGTAAATAACGCCGTATTTGAGTACTTCGGCAAGCCCCGCCAGATATTCCGAAGGCGGAAGGGTCTGGAGAACGTCCAGGTCGCACACGACCGCTTTGGGCTGGTAAAACGCGCCGATCATATTTTTGCCTTCGGGGTGGTTCACCGCCACCTTGCCGCCGACAGAGCTATCGACCATCGAGAGCAGCGTGGTCGGGATTTGCACAAAATCGATTCCGCGTTGATAAGTCGCCGCGGCAAAACCCGCCATATCGCCGACGACGCCGCCCGAGAACTGGAGCAAGCACGACTTGCGGCTATAACGGCGACGCAGCATAAACGTGTAGAGCTGATTCAGGCTGGATAAATTCTTGAAAATCTCGCCTGCCCGAAACTTGAACGCCGGGCAATCCCCCGCTTCGTGCTTCAGCATCCCCAAATTGCGGGACTGCGCCTTGGCAATCGTCGTATCCGTACAAACCAGAAAGGAATCCTTCGAAGACAAACGCAATCCGGAAAGGAGAGTCGAAAACTGCGAAATCAGCCGGTGGCCAATAAAAATCGGATAATGCGAACCGCCGGAAGGTTCTACATAAACGGCTCGCGTTCCCCAGAATTTCAGTCCGCGAAGAACGGCGGCAATCACCACTTCCTCGGAATCGTTCGTACTTTCCACGCTAAAATCGGCCAAGGCATAATGCGGTTCCCTTTCCGCAAGCATCTTCTTGATTTTTTCCAGGCGTTCTTCGGGAGAAAGCCCCGACATCAGCGGACGCGTGTCCTTGCGCCCAATCCGTTCCGAAAGGACTTCCGGCTTCGCCCACAGCCGCACAATCAGGCCTGTCTGACGAATCAGGGAAACAACGGATGGCTGCGTCAGCGTGCCGCCTCCCAACGCCACAACTTTCGGCGTCATATCTTCGGCGATTTCTCGAATGACCTGCAATTCCATTTTTCGGAAAGCCGCTTCGCCCTCTTCTTCAAAAATTTCTGAAATGCTTTTCCCTTGACGTTCAACAATCATCGCGTCCGTATCCACAAAAGTCGCATGCAAGCGTTCGGCAATGCTCCTGCCAATGCGGCTTTTTCCGCTCGCCATAAAACCGGTAAAATAAATCGTTTTCTTCAAAGCAAACATCACATTTCCTCCACAAAATCCACAGCCGCTTTCATCGTTTTTACGTCGGCCTTTTTCCCCGGAAACCAGAATTCGAAACTTTTCGCGCCCTGATACACCAGCATGGCACTGCCTCCGATTGTTTTGCAACCCGCCGCTTTCGCTTCCCGCAAAAGCCGAGTTTCTTTCGGATTATAAACGATGTCGCACACTGCGAAGCGGGGGGAAAGCATTTCTTTCGCCAGCGGAGAAAGCCCCTCGTTCGGAACCATGCCTACGCTCGTCGCGTTCAGCACCAAATCCACGTCTTCACGAATCTTTCCAAACTCGCCAAATAAAATATGCCCGACCGCTTTTTGCGGAAATGCGGAAGAAAGCGCATCGGCAAGTTCCGCACCACGTTCTTTGCTTCGGGCGACGATTGTCAAACCGGCAACGCCTTCCGAAAGCATGGCGAACGCAATCGCCCGAGCCGCACCGCCATTTCCAAGAATCGCCACACGCAGACCTTTCAAATGGATTCCGTGTTCTTCCAAATCGCAAAGCGCCCCGTAAGGATCCGTCGTCGTGCCCAAAAGCCTGCCGCCGACAATTCCATTTTCCCAATAAAGCGTGTTCACGCTCCCCGTAAACCGGGAAATTTCCGAAACGCCGTCCAAAAAAGTTCCGACCTTTTCTTTAAAGGGAATCGTTACGTTGGCGCCCAAAAACTTCATGGCGCGGAAACCTTGAATGGCCAATCCTAACTCGGAAGGCTCCGGAGAAAGCGGTACATACGCCGCATTGATGCCCAGCTTTTCAAAAACCGCATTATGCATACAAGGCGACTTGCTATGACCGACAGGGTTTCCGAAGATGGCGAGCAGTTGAGTACGTCCATCTATTTTTTTCACATTTTAAATATAATTGAAAAAATGTCCGATGAACACGAAAATAGGAATCGAAAATGGGGACGCTTCAAAATACGGCGCAATAATCCTAAATAATAATTTGTGGTCAAAGGTCAGCGGGGAGTTGAGAGTTGAAGTAGATATAAGGAAAGCGGATTCTAGCCGCTTTACATTAACACATAAAACCAAACGAAATAGGCGAAAAAGGTCTTGGAGAGAACAAAGAGGGACGGCGGTCTCCTGAGCCTCCGTGATTCGAGAAGTTAGCAAAGCAGCTGCTGCCCTTCGGCAAGCTCAGGGACCAGTTGTCAAAGCAAACCTGTTTTAGCACATTTTCATATAAAAATTGCCAGCCGCAGAAAGTTTTAGGGAGTTTTCACATGAAAATCGCAAAAAGTTTTTCGTTCTCATTGCAATAACCCAATGAAAATACTAAACGACAACCCACAACAACTAGCAACTCTCGTGCATCTGTCTTTTTGAAAAGGATTTTTAGAAGAACCCTGAACTTTGAGCCTACCTTAATTTTTCGCTTGGCAGTCTTCAGAGCCCGCCATCCGAAACTAGAGCGTTCTCTTGAGCGCTTCGATTTCCGCAAGGGATAGGCCGAAA
>NZ_FUWU01000096.1 GCF_900167415.1 Fibrobacter intestinalis
GCTTGTTTGGCGCACCCATCTTTTCGTCGAACAATTTGGAAAACTCGGTCTCGAACTTGTTCCAGTCAATCTTGTTCGCGAGAACGTAGAGGGGGTGCTTGTGGTTCAACTGTTCCTCAAGGGAGCAGAAAAGGCTTGTCTGGGCGTGGGATTTTGGCGGTCTGTACATGAAAAAAATGCAAGGTTTTCAATCATATTTTAGAAATCCTTGCAATATTTTCACAGGGTAGAAATCAGTTTTCCCCAATAGTTATGCGGGTTGGACGAGATTTTAAGGGAGGACTATATAAGTCCCATTTCTTTTGCTCAAAAACCATAAGCAGGCTGCAAAACTCGCGAAAGAAAGCGCAATGGAAAAACTTTCAACAAGTCGCTTTGAAAAAGCACCTTTCCTACTGAATTAGAATCCTGACTTCGGCGAAAAAGCCCCCTTCCTACTGAATTAGAATCCCGACCTCGGCGTAAAACGCCTTTCCTACTGAATTAGAAAGCTCCTGTTTGTTTTTCCATCCGATTCAAAACAGCCATCGGCACCGTTTTTTCCTGGCCATCAAAAAAATGCAGAAAGATGTCCGAAAAAAGCTCAGAGAAGCACGTTGCGAATATTTTACAGAGATGGTTGCAAACAAAAAACAATATTCCACCATCCGTTCAATTAAATTGTATAGATTTTCCCCCATAACCTGGAACTTGTTCCCTTAGGCGAATTGTCCCTTTCAGGAATACTTCAACTACGAAATCGGAGATTCCAAGTTTCAGGGATGCAAAGCCATGGCAATTCTTGCTGGCACCTCGTCATTGCGAGGCGCGATAACGCCGTGGCAATCCTATCTGCAAAAAAAAGGATTGCTTCACCCCTCCGGGGTTCGCAATGACGTAAAATCCCCAGCGAGAGTTTGGGCAAATGAAAAAACGCCCAAAAATCCCCAGCGAGAGTTTGGGCAAATGGAAAAACGCCCGAAAATCTCCAGCGGGTTCATGGGCAACCGGAAAAACGCCTAAAAATCTCCAGCGAACTCATGGGCAATCGGAAAAACGCCCAAAAATTGTCAGCGGGGTTGTGGGCAAATGGAAAAACGCCAGGCACAATAGCGGAGCAATCCCTGCGACCCACCCGTCATTGCGAGGAGCAGAGCACCGTGGCAATCTTGTCTGCGTTAAAGGATTGCTTCTACACTTCGAGTATAACTCCACTAAGTCAATAAATTGACAAGTGTCGTATAACCCCTACGGGGTTCGGGGTGACAGTCGCTTTCAAATGTGACTATTTTTCTCCTTGGCGGGTTCGCAATGACGACTGTAGCCTACACATTTTGTAGCCGTTTTCACGTGAAAACGCGCTAAACCCGCTTTGCATCAACTAGTTCGGCAAGCTCACTAACCGAAGCTCAGCAGCCGTTTATCGAACTAGTCGAAGGGAGTCAACCACTCGCCGCTAGTCGCTAACCACTCATACAAGCAAATCAGGCGGAGTTTGTATATAAGCCCCAAAACTAGAAATCGCGTTCAATGTCCATGGGTACAATCTAGCCTCAAAGCGCAATTTCCCTTTCCCGGCGTAAAATTTCGACAGTCGAACATCTCCTTCCATCCTTTTAGATTATTTTTAAGAAGCATTCTTTTGAAGGAGAAACGATGAATTTATTTTCAAAATCGATAGCCTTTGCCAGCCTCACCGCAGGCGCGCTTTGCGCGGCACCGGGCCTCACCATCCAAGGAACGGATTTTCTTTATAACGGCAACAAGATTTTCTTCAGCGGAACGAACCTCGCTTGGGCCGATTACAACTCCGACGTCGGCGACTCCCCCCTCAACGAAAACGCCTGGAGAAAAGCGGTCGAAGGAACGCGTGCCGCGGGCGGAAACGCCATCCGCTGGTGGCTCTTCAACAATATGAGCCAAAGCCCCGCTATCAATGAAACCACGCACCTCGTTTCGGGACTTAAAGAAAACACCATCAACAACATGAAAAAAGCTCTCGACATCGCCGAAGAATACGGCGTAATGGTTTCCATGTGCCTTTTCAGCCACAACCTGATGGAACCGAACCAATGGGGACTCTACAGCGAGAAACTCGATATCGAAGCGAACAAGAAGCTTTTTACGGACGAAGGAACGACAGCCTTCATCAATAACGTTCTGAATCCCGTCGTCAAAGCGATTGGCAACCACAATGCGCTCATGACATGGGAAGTTTTCAACGAACCCGAAGGCATGACGGCCGAATGCAACGGCTGGACAGCCGAAAAAATGGAGCTTTCCAAGCTCCAGAAATTCACCAACAAAGTCGCCGCAGCTATCCACAACGCCAACAGCGAATTGCTGGTTTCCACCGGGAGCGTGAACATCCAATACCAAAAATACTGGAACGATGCCGCACTGATTGCTGCGGGCGGCGAAGCGAACGGAACTTTGGACTTTTTCCAGACGCACTACTATCCCTATTATCAGGCGGACGAAATTTCCCCATTCCGCAATTCCGCCAAAACCCTCGCCAGCAAATACGCCTTTGACGCAAGCAAGCCACTGATTATCGGCGAATTCCCCGCCAGCGGTTGGAAAGGCTCCACTTACACGAACTCCATGGCCGCCAAGACGCAAATTTCCACCGAAGAATGCTACCGCATCGCTCTCGACAGCGGATATGCGGGCGCACTCGCTTGGCAATACATTGGCGACAAGACGGAATCGCAGTTCGGCGGATACACCTACACGATTGATCCGGCACTCGAAGCGATGAAAGCACTGTGGGCGACCGATTCCGCAAGCATCAAAATCAAGGACGCAGAAATCGAAGAAGCCACAGGAAACGGCATGATGGCCGTGACTTACGGCGACGACGATGCTCAAATCGAATACCAGAAAACTTTTGACCTGAGCCAAGCGAGTACTCTTTCCTTCACCGTGAAAAACAACGGAAGCAGCACCGCCCAGCTGCACCTGATTTTCAAGCTGACATCGGCATGGAAGTGGACGGACAATTTTGCGGACCCCTGCGAAGTCGCCGCCGGAGAAAAGAAAACCTGTTCGTTCGACATTTCGTCGCTCGCCGACAGAAACCAGACTCTCAGCATCATCGTGGCCAATTACGCGACAGGCTACACGGGCACCCTCCTTTATGACGACTTTGTCGCCGGAACGGACACCCTCTTCAATTTCAATGCCGACAAATACGACGCCTTCTCCCGCAGCTTCGGCAACACGGAAGTGCAAATTCCCGAAATCAAAATAGTCTTCAACAACGAAGATTATGTCGCAGGAATTCACCACGCGATTATTGCAAGAACGTCTCGCCTTTCCCAAATCGGAAATTCCGTCACCCTGACACTTTCCCAGCCGGCAAATATCCGCATGGAACTCTTCGATATGAACGGCGTCCGCATCCGTTCGCTGCACAGCGGCAACCTTTCCGCCGGAACGCACCAGTTCAATTTGTCCAAAATCCCTGCCGGAAATTACATTGTCCGAGCAAACGGAGCATTGAACGCCTCTCGCACGATTTCCATCCGCTAAAGTTAAAAATCGACAAAACGGATATAAAGCCCAGCCTGGCTGGGCTTTATTATTGAGTTCCACATTTTCTCAAGATAATAGATGAGGGAAAATGAATTTTATAGCTATATTGTAAATTTGAAATTAAGGAGTTCGATGATGCAAAAAAACAAATACGGGCAATACTTTACGACTAAAGTCATCGCAGATTTTATGACCTCTTTAATAACCCATAAGAAAACCAGCAGAATTCTTGAACCGGCATGTGGTAAAGGCGTTTTCTTGGACAGCCTCATTCAACAAAATTTTAACAACATCTCTGCATACGAAATAGACAGGACTTTAGAGACCCCATACAAATTTGTTAAATATCAAAGCTTTCTACCGGTTTCTCTGCTTGAAAAATATGACGTTGTCATTGGAAATCCTCCATACATTAGATGGAAAAATCTTGAACCCGAATTAAAGAAGGAACTAACAAACCATTTTCTGTGGAACAAATATTTTAACAGCCTCTGCGATTATTTATTCATTTTCATTTTAAAAAGTATAGAACATTTAAATGAAAACGGAGAGTTGATATTTATTTGCACAGATTATTGGCTAAACACAACGAACTCGTCCTCTCTTAGAAATTATATGAGCCAAAATGGATATTTTTCCGAAATATACCATTTCAAAGAGGCTCCTCTATTTGAAAAAGTTACCGCATCATTTATTATTTTTCGATATGTCAAAAGCAAGCAGCATTCAAAAATAATCCAATTATATAAATACAATAAAGGGCATGCTTTGCCAACCCAAGAGGAATTAACAAACCGCACATGTTTTGATAAAGTCGTCATACCTCAATTTAATGCAAATAATAGATGGGTTCTGGCTTCACAATCAGCACAACAAGAAATATTCAAATTCGAGCAAGCTTGCATAAAACCAAGCACTACATTATTTGGCAACGAGCGATATACCATCGGTGATTTTTGTGATATTGGAAATGGAATGGTATCCGGCCTTGATTCCGCTTTTCAATTCAAGAATGCATGCAAGCTAAACGATGCGGAGCAAAAAGCCCTGATTCCGGTAATCAAAGCAAAAGATATGCTCCCATATACAAGTAAATCCAGCACTCCATATATTTTCATCCAAGAAAATATCACTCCTTATGAATTCAGCATAAAATACCCCAACTTTGCTAAGCATTTTGAACCAAACTTAAAAGAGCTATCTAGTCGATATAGCTACAACCGTAAAATTCCCTATTGGGAATTTGTTTTTCCCCGTAATCAAAGGCAATTTGAACGAAAAGAACCACGAATATTTGTTCCCTGCAAAGAACGGATTTCCAATAAAAATTATTTTCGCTTTTGCTATGCACCAACAGGTTATTACTCGACACAGGATGTAACGGCTGTTTTCAAAAAAAACAACGTTAAAGAATCGTTAGAGTACATACTGGCATATCTCAATAATTTCCGAGTTTTTTCTTGGCTAAGTCTTAATGGAATTGTCAAAGGGGATATTGTTGAATTTTCAGAAGCACCTATCGCGTCAATCCCCTTTAGACCCATAAACTGGAACTCGCAAAAAGAACTATCATCACACAATCGTATCTCGCTCGAAGTACAAAACTACTTGAAGGATGGATTACCTATTCATCTTAACAACATAAATTCCGAATTCAATTTTCTATTTCAAGGATAAACACCATGCCTATTTTAGATTTCACCAAAATAATCAACAGCATGGCAAATCAAACGGTTGAACGCCCAAATAAATCTTCTGCCGGAACACTATCCGGACATGCGCGGCTGGCGAGCCTTTTGAAAAATGCGTCTATCACAAATTAAAGCAGTTATATCCAAACAATATTTACAAACAATTTGAATATTTAAATGACATCTACCTAAAGCACCCCAAGCATATCTCTCTTGAACAACGATATGCTCTGATGAATTCTCCAACAGCATTATTTTTACTTAGTCCTCCCTTAAAATCCCGCCCAGCCCGCATAACTATTGGGAAAAACTGATTTCTACCCTGTGAAAATATTGCAAGGATTTCTAAAATATGATTGAAAACCTTGCATTTTTTATGTACAGACCGCCAAAATCCCACGC
>NZ_FUWU01000081.1 GCF_900167415.1 Fibrobacter intestinalis
CCGAAAAGCGAAAGCGGCCATCGGGAAATCCCCATCCCGGAAAATCTGCTCCAATGGCTGAAAAAGACGGCGAGGGAAAATCCGCCGGACAGTTTTTTGGTGAAGCACGACCAGCGGACTTTGCAGAACCATTTCAAGAAGTTTTTGAAGGCGGCGGGAATTGAAGTGGATGCCCACATCCACACCCTGCGGCACAGCTTCGCTACCCATGCGCTGACTTCTAACAAGGACCTGAAAACGCTCTCGGTGCTTCTCGGTCACGCCAGCACCCATACGACTCTTGACCTTTACGTGCACCCGACATTTGAGAGCAAGCGGCGCGTGCAGGAAGCGTTCTGGGAGTTCGTGAAGAACCCGAAGTGGGCGCAAGATCCTGCTCCGCAAAGAAATAGTGATTATTGGAACGAAAATTTTGGAAAATCGGGAGGTTCCGGGCGCAAGCCGGCCCAACGGTGAATTTCGCAGAAGTGCGCTTCTGCGAAAGTTTCCGCCAACGATAAGCAAAATATAACTCGGATTTGTAAAGATTGCAATACAAAAGACGTGAAAATCTTTGCAGAACCGGCCCGGATTTGACTGAAATCAACTCTGGGCGTAGGAATCCTAACCCCGGCAAGCGGATTTCCCTGCCAGGACATGTTCCAACCTGTCCCCTTTTTTGCTCGGCGGCGGCTCCGAGTCGGGAAAATGTGCCGTTCAAGACTTCATCCCGAGATGCTTTTTTCGCAGAAGCGCACTTCTGCGAAAATGAGGAATACAGAGAATGGCTAAAAAAACGGAAGAAATCGTTTCACTGATGCGCTTCACAACCCTTGACGAACTTGTCAAGATGATTCGTTTGGGCGGCATCCCGCTTTACGACACGGAACGTTGGGAAGACCGCTGCGACGCGGCTTTTGTGGAACGCGGAGTCCGGGAAATGAACAATTCCAAAACCACCGGAAATTACGGCGTGATGTGCTTCATGGGGCAGACGAAAAAAGAAAAAGAGGAAGAGGAAAAAATAGGCAAAGACGGCGAAAAGAATGACGGCGACACTCAGTATTCCTATTCCCCCAGAGAAACCATCCACCATTGGAAGGGCTATGCTGGCGGTAAAGATGGCGTAGGCATTAAAATCTGTTTCAAACCTGAAGTCTTGCTGCATGCGTTTTTGCAAAAAAAATATAGCGATACAAAAGAGTTGAAGAAGTCTTTGGAAGAGTCCGATAATATTTTGAAAGGAAACGGCAAAATATTCGGCAAGATGGAATACAGAACGATTGAAAAAATTAAGGAAAGGTTGACGGAAAGCAAAGCAGAAAATTTCTTTTTTACCAAGCGGATCGCATTCAGAGACGAACGCGAATACAGGCTGGTGCAATATGGAAAACAGGTAGCTCCGTCTTGCAAAGATGATCAAAAATGGATAAGGGCGATGGGTGTGAGAGGCTTTATTCCGGTTGATAATTGGTCGGAATTGATAGACCGCATCGTTTTTTCACCCTTTAGCGATAAAAGGTATGTTGAAAAATTGCGGAAAGGCGAAATTAGCAAGGAATCTCTCCGTCTGGATTCCCAGGAATACAAGATATTGAAGGACTTGCTTTCGGCAGAGGTTAACTACCGATCCACCATTCTGAATAAAAAGAGTCTGTTGGAATTGGCAGCCAGCGACCAAGGTAAAACTCAATCCACCAAAGGAGGAGACAAATCATGAAAATATTCAAAACCTTGTTGTTATTTCTCGCTCTGCTAGCCCCGTTCTGTTTCGGGGCCGCCTGGACGGGTGGCACGAGCGAGCCAAGGACAAGAGTTGTCAATGATAGCGCCTGGTATGTGATTACGACGCCGGAAGAACTGGCTTGGTTTGCCGCACAGGTGAATGGCGGGAATTATGCGATTAACGCCATGCTGGAGAACGACATCGTTTTCGGCAGCGATACGGCTACCGTCAATACCGCCTACCCATGGACTCCCATTGGCTATTATTATAATACGCGTAATGGCTACTTCAATGGTGTTTTGGATGGACAGGGGCGCTCGATTTACGGAATTTATACGGATTCGACGGTATCTTTTGGCGGGCTTGTCGGATTCTTGGATTCCTCTGGTGTTATTCGAAACGTGAACATGAAAAGGGATTCCATAAATTCCAAATATTATTCAGGAGGGATTGTTGCTTACAATAAAGGGCAAATTATCAACTGCACGAATAGCGGAACGATCACTTCCTTCGGCGGAGACTCTTATTCAGGCGGCATCGCTGGCCATAACTGGGGCTCGATAAGCAACTGCACGAACAGCGGCAGCGTCTCCTCCTCCTACTCCTCCTACTCGGGCGGCATCGCAGGAAATAATCTCGGGACCATTACGGATTGCACGAACAGCGGAATCGTCTATTCCACCACCTCCTCCTCCTACTCCTCCTCCAACTCGGGCGGCATCGCTGGCGAAAACCGGGGTACGGTGAGCAACTGCACGAACAGCGGCAGCGTCTCCTCCTACTCCTACTCCTACTCCTCCTCCTACTACTCCTACTCCTACTCGGGCGGCATCGCGAGCTACAACTATGGCACGGTGACAGGCTGCACGAACAGCGGCACAATCGACGACGGCGGCATCGTGGGCTACAACCATGGCACGGTAAGCTACTGCACGAACAGTGGTAGCGCCACCGGCTACTATTCAGCCGGCATCGTAAAAGAAAATAGCGGAGGCGGAACCATTACGAATTGCTTCAATAATTGTATGACAGGTTCTTGTCCTTTCTATGGTATTTCAGACTATAAATATTCTGACCGCGACATAATTAAAAACTCCTACTCCGTTATCTATTCCGAAAGTTCCGGTTTCAAAACGGTAGTGTCCTTTAATAATAATGATGAAGGCCTGTACGGCTTCACCACCGCCCAGATGCAGACCGCCGAATTCGCCTGGCAGCTGAACACGACAAACGGCACGGAAGAAAACAGCGGCGTCTGGAGCTTTGCCGGTAGCTATCCCGTATTCGCTTCGTCAAAGGCTTTGCCGAGCTACAGAATTGTCTTCGACACCCGTGGCGACACCACAAGCCGCTTTACCAATTACAAGGGGAAAGCGACCTTCCCCTCCAATTCCGAAGCCGGATTCCTGGGCTGGTTTACATGGGACGGCGTGCAGGTAGGCTCGAATACGGTATTTTTAAAGGATACGGAGGTTTGGGCGGCTTACGAAGACCTTCCTCTGGCATTTTTAGACATCCGATTCTTCAACGCCGATGGGACGCAGCTCGACTCGCAATCCGTTCGGCTGGGCAATCTTCCTTCTTATGGCAAAACGCCGACCCTCCCGGCCACCGCAAAATACACTTTTGCTTTCAAAGGCTGGTCCTCGGAAATCGTCGCCGCCACGCAGAACTTCGATTACTTTGCGGTTTACGATTCTACCATCAACACCTACACGGTGACCTTCCGGACGGAATCGGAAATCATCGACAGGCAGACCGTCGCCTATGGGGATTCGGCTAGGACTCCGGCAAAAATTCCTTCGCAGGCGGGTTCCCGATTCACGGGCTGGTCGCCGTCCTATTCCTACATCACGGGAAATCTGACGGTCATCGCCCAATTCGAAGAGGCGGAAGACCTCTGCCTGGTTCGTCTTTTTGTGGATGGAAGTCCGGTTGATTCTTTATCCGTAGATTTCAACGAATCCTTTACGCTTCCAGAAGCGCCTACGTCGGACAACGATTTCGCCTGGTTTGACGAATACGGCGTGAAGCTGGGCGAGCCGGGGGAATCCATCGTCATTACCGACAATCTGGACATTTTCTGGAAAAAGTCTTCTACGCCGGTATCTTCCAGCTCTTCGGCTCTGCAAAGCTCTTCGAGCGTAACGCAGTCTAGCTCTTCGATTGTGTCAAGCTCTTCGAGTGCGGTGCAGTCTAGTTCTTCGGTTGAGCCGAGTTCTTCAAGCGTAACACCGTCCAGCTCTTCCGTAGCACAAAGTTCTTCGAGCGCGGTGCAGTCTAGTTCCTCGATAGCGCAGAGTTCCTCCAGTGTGCAGCTTTCCAGCTCTTCCGCTGAACCGAGTTCTTCCAGTTCCGAAGATCCGGATGCTCTCCACTTTAGCGCGCATCCCCGCTTCAATCTCCATGTTCAAAACCGCACTCTCCAAATTCAGAACGCCCGCATCGGCTCCGCCTTTGCCGTGCTGGATTTGCAAGGCCGCGTGCTGCGTCGCGGTGTGGTGAACTCGTCGGAATTTTCCATGGAATTGCAAAACGCCGGCACTTACATCGTCCGCGTGGGCAAGGAAATTCAGAAAATCCGTGTGAAGTAATTCTCGGCAAATCACATTTCAAGCCTCCGGGATTCTCCCCGGAGGCTTTTTCGTGTTTCAATGTGCCTAAGATTGCCGCGCTGCTAACGCAGCTCGCAATGACAAAGTACATGGTTGGTGAGCTTGTCGAACCATCCTCGCAATGACGAAGAATAGTCCGTTATTCCTAGGAGTACTTTGCTAGAATTCCGTCATTGCACAGTAAGCGAGCGGGAAAATTTTAACCGCCGGCGAGTTTTACAGTAAAGCCCCGCTTTTCAAGTTCCGCTTGAAGAACGCCACGTTTGTCTCCCTGAATTTCAATTTGAAA
The DNA here is from genome assembly GCF_900167415.1 of Fibrobacter intestinalis. Classification (GTDB taxonomy): domain Bacteria; phylum Fibrobacterota; class Fibrobacteria; order Fibrobacterales; family Fibrobacteraceae; genus Hallerella; species Hallerella intestinalis. The sequence goes on from NZ_FUWU01000081.1 coordinate 4,610, forward strand.
ATTTTTTGCGGTTCCGCCGGTTCCGCATTTGCGTTTTAAGTCGCGCGCCAAAGACGACATTTCCGCTTCTTCCAGATCCAAACCCGAAACGACGCTCACCATTTTGTTTCCGCCCAGACGCTTCAGGGCAATACGCACAACGCCATCGGTTTTTGGGCGCACAGGTTGCTGCTTTGGCTGTTCAATGCGGCCCTGACCGCTGACATAGACAAGAGTAGAGCGTTCGTCGTTCATAAATTCTCCCGATTTTCCACAATGTAAAAAACGCCTCCGGAAATTTTTCTGAAGACGTTCCTTTTGAGGGAGAAATCCCTAACGCATCACTTTAAACGACTGGTGAAAACCTCGATTTTTTCCGACACCCCGAATATCAACTAGATAGACTCCGGTTTGCAAAGATTCCAAATAAAGCACGGCGTTGTTTCCGCTTTGAATCAATCGTGGAATCGTTTTTCGCTGGCCGTTCAAATCGACAATCGTGATTTTGGCGTTTTCAGGAATCCCTTCAAGATAGACAATTCGATTTCCCACTCGCTTGCGGAACGCTTTAGCGAGAATCGGGAAAACCGCCGACGTTTCCTGCTTTTTCAGTGTGATTTGATCGAGATTGGGACCATCACCATCGACTGTCGATATTTGAATTATTGTTTCCCCGGCAGAAAGGGCGAGCACAAGCGATTTGGTTTCCCAATTCGTCCAGGCTCCTGTCGTTTCAAATTCCAAAATCTGCGGCGTATTTCCCGAAGCCGAAACGGACAGCTTTCGGGTTTCCGCTTTACCGTTGGCGTAGGCCAGTTCAACAAGATATTCGCCAGGAGAATCCACATGGACCGAAATCTCTACAGAGCTTTCATTTTCGCCGGCGTAATTCACATAACCCGTTCCGTGAAAGCCCGCATTTTTATCTTCAAACGAAGCGTTAATCAAATTGCCATCCTCCGCCTGATAAACGTTTCCCGAAGACGCTTCAGAAGAAGAACTGCTCCCCGCAACACTCGAAGAGCTGGAACCCGAAGAAACGGCAAGCCCCTGCGAAACGCCAATCTTTCGCGTAAACGTATCGCCCTCCTTATCGGTCAGCGTAAAGGTCACGTAGCCGACTCCCGCAAAATTTTCAGAAAGTTCGACGGTCAATTTGGAACCGCTTACCGAAGCAGACACTCCACTCGGAGATGTTACTTTGTAAGTACCGCCATCGTAGCCCTTCGTGAATTGAGAAAGATCTACCGTTTTTGATTCGCCTTTTTCAAACAGAAGGTGCGCTTTGGCCATCCATTCCAGATAGCGTTCCAGTTCCGTCCAGCCGTCGCCTAAACGGTCATTGTTGGCATCGCTAAAGTCTCCTTTTGCGGATTTCGGGTTGTAGCCGAACATTTTTTCCCAAAAGTCCGGAAGCCCATCCATATCGCTGTCGTAATCGTCCGCCCAGCTTGTACTCGGATAATTTTCCATGCCACCGACATCGGATTCGCGGTCGGGAATGCCGGGAAGATTGCCGACGCTGCCCGTATAAGTATAGGTGCCGTTTTTGACTTCTTGAATAATGCGGGCGTCGTGATCGTCAAGGATTGGCATGCGCTGTCCCACATCGGAAAGCACGTCCTTGTAAGCAGCCTTGGCGCTTTGCACTGTCGCATAGGAAGCAAAAAACGGTTTGGAACGAAAAACTTCCCAATCCAGAACCTGATTGTTGGAAAGCGTGTATCTTCTTCCGCATTCATCGTTTGTCCCGTCGCAGGTAAAACTGCCATTCGTATTTTGCAAAACATTATTGTGATAGTAATAGGACTGCGAACCGCCGCCAGTCCCCTCCAAATCCGCGCTTAACGTGATGTCTTTCAATTTGGTCGCCGCACCCATTTTGTAAAAATTACCGACGAAATTCACTTCATGCGCGCCTCCGTCCGTTACGCGGCTGTACCAGTTGTAAACGACATTATTAAAAATATCCAAACGCCCTGCGTAATTGCCATCGCCATCCAAACCGCCGCCCATGCTCCAATTCCTGCCCGCATTATGCGCCAGCAAATTATGATGAAAGCTGCCGATGTCGCCGCCGATGGTCGCCGCATAACCATGCCCCGTTCCCGATGGATAATTTTTGTGGTCGGCGATATTCAATGCTTCGGAAATCAAAGTCCGCTGCAATGTCAGATTTTTTCCGCCGCGACTGCTGAACGCTTCGTCTATCGTCCAGCTGATACTCGCATGGTCCAAAATGGCATTCTCCCCGCCCGTCAAACCCATTCCGTCAAAAGTTCTGCCGTATCCCAAACGCACACGCATAAACCGGGCAATTAAATCGTTGCCGGTAAAACCGATAGGCGCACCCGTAATGGTGATTCCCTTACCCGGAGCGGATTGCCCCGCAATCGTCGTGAAATGATGATTGCATACCAGACGATCGTTCAGTTTAATAATTCCCGATACTTTGAAAAGAATCGTTCTAGGCCCAATGTCCGCGGTGCACGCTTCCCGCAAGCTCCCTTCGCCGGAATCGTTCAGATTGGTCACGTACACGACCTTTCCGCCGCGACCACCCACCGCCATACGCCCGTAACCTTCCGCGTCTTCAAAAGCGAGTCGCCCCGGCTGAAATTTCCACACATTTCCCGCAGTGACTTTGCCGGTTCCATCCACTTCGTCAATCCGCCAAAAATAAGATTGAAGCGGTGTCGTCTGGGAAAGCGCATACGTCGTCCCCGATTGTTCGCCCTTGTATTCCGCACTGGATGTTGTCGCATTCAAAACGCCCAAAGAATCCGTTCCAAAATAAACCCGATGCTTTTGGGCTCCGTTCGCCGCTGTCCATGAAAGAGTCAAAGCGCCGTTTGTATGCGCCGCATGCATATTCAAGTCAGAAGGATTCGGAAATTTCGCCTGCGCTGCCGCATTGGGAACATTCAATTCAAAACCGTTCAAAATCACATTCTTGATCGTATTGTTTCCTCGGGGCTTTAACGCAATGTCCACCGTTCCGTTCGTCACGTTAAAAGTCACATACGCAAAAGCGGCCTTGTCATTGGCAAGCGCCCGTACCGTCGGAGCTACGGAGGCCTGCTTTACCCCGTTCACATAAACGTCGATGTCACTCGGTTTATTTGTCGTATAATCATCCGGATGGTTCAAATAGAGCAAAAGCGAATTTTCCACGTTCTGCAAATTGGAAAAAAACAATTCGATTTCGCCGCCTTCATTTCCCCCATCTACGGTAACGCCATCGCCGGCAAGACGCGCATAATTGGGGGACTGCACCGCCACTTTATAATAGGTACTGCGCAATTCCGTTCCTGAACCCGCTTTGGCAATCCGAACTTTCACGCCGCTGAATGTATTTTCCGCGGAAGAGACGCCGCTGACCACCCACGCCGTGTAATTCGGCTCGGAAACCTCGTTGCTCTGACGTCCGCTCATGTCAAAATCCACTTTAAAAGACGGAGAAGCGCCAAATGCCAACGCCGAACACGCCAACGTCAAAAACTTTACTTTTTCCCATCTGAACATACACACCTCTTCAAATTCTGTTCACAAGCAAAGATATTCCGATTCTTCCTTCAACAAAAGAGAGACTTTATTTATCAGTTGTCCCCGGACAACCGAACGTACTCTCGCTATATCGGGAAGTTGACACTTTTTAAGCAAACCGACACTCCTACAAAACGAATCCGCTAAAGTCGAATAGCCGCTTTCTACAAGCTGCCGGATCCCAGCAATTTTTCCACCTGGCAAAGAGGCAGCCCTCTCGCGATCTTTGTAAGAAACCTCATCGATGAATACAATAGGGCATATTCCTTTGTAGCCGTCTAGATACATTTGCTTCAGCTTTTCGCTATTGGCCATGCGTTCCCTCTTGGAAATCTCTTTTCGCCAGCCGTCTTGTACAAAGGGGACTGTTGGTTCCAAAAACAAAATGAGGTCATATTTATTCGCATAAATCGTCGCCCAAGCCAATCTTTCTATCGTTTTTATTTCTTTGTCAAAAAATGGCGCCAATTTGGCAAACCACAATGTCGCAATAGCATCCGTATCGGTGAAAACAACCTTGCCTTCCGCCCTTTCAAACATCCTCTCTTCTGCGGCTGCGTGGCGATGCAGAATCTTGATGTAGTCGGCAGGAAGCATCCGCGTTTCACCATAGCAGGATTCGCAGATTTCACGGCCCAATTCCAGCTGGCGACGGGTTTTGTAATGTTTGGCAAGAAATTCTGTCAGCGTTGTCTTGCCCGTACTTTCCACACCGGCAATAAGTACGCGTTTTCGATACCACTCGCGGAATCGAGGCGCTATGGCGTTCCAGCCCGTGCCCAAAGGAAATTTCTGAATCGCCGTCGAACTGATGTTATCCGTTTCTTCTCGTCCAACATATTCCACTGGACAAGAATACAAGCGTTCGTAGATATTAGCTCCCAAATAGTCAGAACCGGCGAAAACAACATCAACGGGAGCTCCGATTTGTTTCATCACATAATCCCGCCCTTTTTTCCATTCTTCCCAACTAGAGTTTTTTGTTTTTAAGCCATCTTCTAAAAGAATTACCGAAGCCCGGCTACCCATATCCTCAAGGGTTCCCCGAAGCCAGCGGTACCGAAGTTCAACGGGAATCCGATCGCGACAACGAGAATAGGAGAGAACGAGGTATAAATTCTCGCAAACCGCCCGCGCCCTTTCAATAACATGGAGATGCCCCTTGTGCAGCGGATCAAAAGTGCCTCCGAACATACCAACCTTATACTTGCTCACGACTCCCCCTCATCCATTTAATAAACATGATGACAGCATTGAGTAGATAGTCAGCCCTTAAAAAGTCACTTTGCGAACGCAAGATAAGGACGTTCGCATTTTTTGTTCATTCCGTTCCACAGAAGGCAAAAACAGTATAGCCATTCCAACAGGGCAAAAAAGCGCCTCATGGCCCTCTTGAAGTTGAACGC
>NZ_FUWU01000047.1:0-3295 GCF_900167415.1 Fibrobacter intestinalis
GAGCGAGGAGCGCGCTCGTGCGCGAGACTCCGAGCGAATCACTCCCTTTTCCCGCTCTAAAACAAAAAGACGCCGCAAAGCGTCTTTTTTTATGCTAAAAGGGACGAGGACCCGAGAAGAGGGGCCGACAACTTCGACTTTGTGGGCAAAGCCCGTGAAAGGCGAAGGTGGACTCGACGCCCCGTGTCGAGCCCGAAGGGGGAGCGAGGAGCGCACTCGTGCAAAACAGAATAAAACACTCTGAATAATTTTCGAATACCAAAAACATACGTACAAAAAAGGCCTTAAGAAATAGAAATTCCAATTCAAAAGAATTTTAGTTATATTATCCTCAACCATTTAAAAAGAGGTATGGAATGGCCTTCCGCTTTTGTTTCGCAATTCTCGCCTTGGCGAGTTCAATTTTGGCGATGACGGTAGAAAGTCGCGACGAGCAACCTTCAAATGAAGCGCAGACAGCACTCCGAATCCGTCTATTTAACGATTCGGGCGATTCACTCCGAAATGTGGAACTGCGCTATTTTCTCTCAAAAAAGAAATTACCGGTTCAAGTGGAAAGGCATCATCCTTCCAATTTGCTTGCCGAAATCATAATGCCAGATTCCGGAATTCCTTTTATGAAAATTTTAATTCCTACGCTGCCTCCTGGAATTTTCCCGGACAGCGGCGGCCTTTCTTTGGGCTTGCATTTTTCGGACTGGAGCAATTTTGCAAAAAATGCGGATTACAGCTATCCCGCATCCGAAAATTTTTCAACAACTGAAAAAATTGCTATCTATATCAACGGGGAATTTGTTCAAGGAATTTTGCCGAGGACTCTCCTGGATGCTGCTCCAATTTCGCTCCCGTCCGGTTCGGGAGTTTCTCTTTCTCCCGGAGAAAAAGTACACTTCGCCTGGCATGAAGTCGATGGCGCAAAAAGTTACCGATTGAATGTTCTTTCTGCTGCGGATTCAGCGACCGTATTCCAAAAAATAACGGAAAAGAATCAAGCGGACGCGGCTTTGGATTCTGGGGAATATCTTTGGCGAGTAGAATCTTCCGAATACGGCTTGGGAAGTGCCGTCTGGGAAGGGGACGCAAAGCCCTTGGACGACCTGTTTTGGCAACGGATTTCGGTTTTTACCGATACCGCCTGGATTCTTGAAAACAAGCTGGATGTGACACCACTTGCCGCGCGCAAGGACACAAGGCTGCTGGACGTAAAGTGGGGTGAGATGGCGGTTGTACGAAAATGGGACGAACCGCATTTAGAGCATTCTCATTATGATGAAGAGGAAAGCTTCCGTTGCTGGGCGGTCGGTGCGCAGGTGCTGAATCACTATTATGGCGGGAACATTGCTCAAGACGAGATTAAATTAATGTTTAAAGACTATCCTAATCTGTCCGTTTTTTCCGATTCTATAAAAGCGAAAATTTTAGGAGCATTCCTGCATGATGCGCAAGGAGGACTTGATACTATATATTTTTCTTCTTTGTTGCTTTGGGTATTGAATGAAAATGCGTCACTAGTCCGTAAAAATTCACTTCCTTCAGAAACGGACGTGAAAACGTGGATAAATGCAGGGATTCCCCTTTACGTTTGGAATCATACACATGTGATGATTTTGGATGCCTACCGGATTTCGCTTTCAGGGCGTATGGACGTTCGCCTGTTGAACACGGACAATGACGGAACAGTGGAATGGCGCGTTTTGAAATCCTCTGCATTGGAAGGGTTCATTGCCGCAAATGTGAATGGTTCTGTCCGAATGTCCGATGCGCGCATTCATACGGACAGCGATGGGGACGGCATGATGGACTACGATGAAATCGAACGCTTCGGAACCAATCCAGAAAATCCAGATTCCGATGGAGATGGCATTAACGACAAAACAGAAGTGTTTTCTTATATGATAAGGGATTCCCTTACAGATAAAGATTCTTCTAGTTGGAAATATGGCATAACACAATTGACTTATGCCGATATCGATGGCGATAGCTTACGCGCCGAGTTGGATTGGGATTCGGATGGCGGAGGCAAGGCGGATGGTGCAGAAGATAAAAATAAAAACGGATTGAAAGAGGACGAGGAATCGGATGTTTACGATGCGGACGATGATTTCACTCTGATAGAAATTGGTCTGGATGTTCCCGGAATTCTGACGCTTTATGCGAGGGAGCATCTGTCCGTAAATGACGGAGTAAGATGTCATCAAAATTCAAAAAATTGTGACATTGCATCGGAATCAAAGGATTCGGCGTATGCGGTGAGCATTGGACGCAGTGCTTATGTCCGTCGGATTACGTCAAAAGGTGGCATTTTTTTGAGAGATTATGCAGTGGTAACGGGGAATGCTCGGATTTATTCTTTGCCGGGAAAAATGTTGGACTTGGAAAAACAAAATAATGCAAGATTCGACAAAGCCTTTATCCTTCAATTAGAAACCCTGTGGCCATACCAAATCGCTGAACTACCGACAATGCAAAATGTAGGGGAAACCATTAAAGAAATCGCCTACAACGAAAGTTACACCTTGAAAGACGGTGACCATTTCCAGACATTAAAAGTGCACTCTGGAGGAACACTTTTGGTGGAAGCTGGAGAAATGTACATTGGGAATATCCAATTGGAATCCGGCAGCAAAGTGCTGTTCATCTATCCGGGAATGCAGACCATTTTGCATTTAAACGGCAGCGTCATTTGGCGGGCAAGAACGTTGAATGATGACTTGGGAAAAGTCGCCAAAGGCTTCAAACTCATTCAGCACGGCACAGAAACAATGACGGTGGAAGGAATGTGGGCGGGCACAATTTTCGCCCCGAACGCCGATTTGATTCTTGGTCAATCGAATAAATCCCTTTACGGACGTTTTCTCGGCAAGAACGTAACAGTTCACCAATACGCACAAGTTTACGGTATTCCATTTGCCCCGGAAATGAATACTGTTGTCGCCAGGAGGAAATGATGAAAAAGATATTGCTTTGCGAAGTATTATTTATCGGTCTGGTTTTGGCAACTCCTCCCGAAACGATGTATTACACGAATTTTGAATTCGTCAATTATGAAAATATTCCGAAAGCCTGCGAAACAATAACGCAGCTGCCTACTTTTGACGATGGGGCAAACTGTGACAACGACTTTTCCATTTATTATAGATCGCCGTTGGATTCCACGGTGTCGTTCGGATTTATGTTTTATCTAGGTAGTATTTGGATAAATCGTAATACGCAAGTTTGTGAAGGAGATTTCTTTAGTCTTACTGCGGTTGGTCAAAGCGGCACGCTGCAATTCAGTGAAGTTCTGCTGGCGGAG
>NZ_FUWU01000047.1:5070-25096 GCF_900167415.1 Fibrobacter intestinalis
ATCTTGGTACACCTTACAGGCTCTTTGATTTGAACGGCAAGCTGCTGCGTTCGGGCGTTCTTCAAAGCCGAGAGGTTACTACGCCGCCATCGCCAGCCATTCTTGACATCGCCGGGAAAAGGTTGCTTTTACAATAGCAGAAGCGTTCCATGAAGAATTTTCTGATAGGCATTTTTATCGGGAAAAATTGTATGTTTGCGCTTCAGCTGAAATCTCTTTCGTTCCCATTTACAATCCGTCCATTTCGCGTTCCTCAATCCTCTATCTTCTCAACAAAGCACTAGATTCTGCAATGTGGCGATTCCTTCGCGCACATTTTCCCCTATTATTTTAATTTTGCAAAATTCCCAACTCCCAAAAGGACAGAATATGATTGGCCCAAATCCCGCATCCGTTCACCCGAACGAAAAAATTCTGAGCGTATGCTACATCAAAAATGTCATCACGCGCAAAAACATCACCGTGGGCGACTACACGTATTACGACGACCCGGAAGATTCCGAAGGCTTTGAAAAGCACGTGACGCACCACTACGAATTTCTTGGCGACAGGCTCATCATCGGAAAGTTCTGTGCGATAGCAAAGGGAATCGAATTCGTCATGAACGGCGCGAACCACCGGATGAAAAGCGTCACGACCTATCCGTTCAACATCATGGGCGGCGGCTGGGAAAAATCAACGCCCACACTTTCAGACCTTCCGCTCAAAGGAGACACCGTTGTGGGAAACGACGTGTGGATTGGACAAAACGTGACGGTCATGCCCGGCGTGCACATCGGCGACGGCGCCATCATCGGGGCGGATTCCGTCGTCGCGTCCGACATTCCGCCATACACAATCGCCGCCGGAAATCCGTGCCGCGTCATCCGCAAACGCTTTGACGACGAACTGACGGAATATCTTTTGAAACTCAAATGGTGGGACTGGGACGCAGAAAAGATTTTTGCCCATTTAGAAATCCTCACCAGCGGGGATCTAAACAGGATAAAGAACATCTAATAAGAAACTACGGTCAGTTACAGAATTTTCTTTGTTTAAAATTTATGTATAATTCTACTTGAAGTAAAAATGAGGATTCTATGCTTACGAGCATTGAAATTTGCGCCGGTGCGGGCGGACAAGCGTTAGGGATTGCTCGGGCTGGATTTTCGCATATCGCGCTTGTTGAGTATGAACACGATTATTGCACCGTCCTGAAATCCAACAAGCCTGAATGGAATATTCTCTGTACAGACGTAAAGCATTTTTCTGGAAAAGAATACAGTGGTAAAATCGACCTGCTTGCCGGCGGCGTTCCCTGTCCACCATTTTCGGTGGCAGGAAAGCAGCTCGGAAAATCGGACGAGCGCGATTTGTTCCCGGAAGCAATACGCCTGATAGAAGAAATACATCCGCGCGCCGTCATGCTGGAAAATGTCCGCGGTTTTCTTGACCCGGTATTTTCCGACTATCGGAATTCCATTTTGAATCAAATTTCCGGACTTGGTTACAGCGTCCACATCAAATTGCTGAATGCCTCTGACTACGGCGTTCCGCAATTGCGTCCGCGTGTTGTAATTGTGGGAATACGAAACGACATAGACGATTCCTTTGAATACCCGAAAGAAAAGCCAGGGCTTGCAAAAACAGTCGGAGAAACGCTTGCCGATTTGATACGTGCAAACGGATGGAAAGGTGCGGACGAATGGATTCGCCGAGCAAACACCATAGCTCCGACGATTGTCGGTGGCTCAAAAAAGCACGGCGGGCCTGATTTGGGACCCGTCCGCTCTCGAAAAGCATGGGAAGCAATTTGTGTTGACGGACGCGGCATCGCAAATGAAGCACCGGCACAGGATTTTGTCGGAATGCCCCGTCTTACTCCGCGCATGATTGCAAGAATACAGGGATTCCCCGACACTTGGAATTTCGGAACAAAGAAAACAGCTGCATGCCGTATGATTGGAAATGCGTTTCCTCCGCCGGTTGCGGAAAGCGTCGGAAAAGAAATAAGGAAGGTTTTGGAACATGGAAGCATTGATTGCTGAAGCACGAAAAAAAATACCACAGAAGTCTGCTCGAAAAAGGAATTCTTACCGTTGATGCGAAAGGCATTCCCAGCAACGCGGATTCTTCGTCAAAACTGTCAGTTGCAATAGCGCAGGGAATTGCAAATCGCTTAACCGCAGAAATCAAGGAAAAGGCTCTTGGACAAACATCGGGTGCGAAGTTCGAGGAAGTCAATATGCAGTTTCTGGCGGGCACATTTCCGCACTTGCAGAATCTGCGTCCGGGAGATTGGCATATCATAAAATTGGGAAATCGGAGCGCGCTAAAGACGAGCAGTTTTGCCCAATATGAACACCTTGAATACTTGAGCCACCTGACAGAATCGGATGCAAAACTTGCCGCCAGCATGGGAAACGACTACATGGTCGCGCCCGATGTTGTGGTCTATAGAAGTCCGGTGTCCGACGAGGAAATCAACAGTTCAGTTGCCATTGTGGATGACTCTGTTTCAAAAATGACCGACATACGCAAAAAGAACGGAGGCTTACCAATACTTCATGCGTCTGTATCCGCAAAATGGACGATGCGGAGCGACCGTGCGCAAAACAGCCGGACAGAAGCTCTCGGACTGATTCGGAACAGAAAAGGACATCTGCCGCATATTGTCGTGGTAACAGGAGAGCCGCTTCCGAGCCGTCTGGCTTCGCTTGCGCTTGGGACAGGCGATATCGATTGTATGTATCATTTCGCATTATATGAACTTATTGAATCCGTAAAAGCCACCGGAGCGGAAGATTCCATTGAAATGCTGGATGTGCTGATAAGCGGGAAACGGATAAAAGACATCAGCGACCTGCCGATGGATTTGTCTGTTTGACCATTTGGACAAAACGTAACGGTCATGCCCGGCGTTCACATCGGCGACGGCGCCATCATCGGCGCGGATTCCGTCGTCGCGTCCGACATTCCACCATACACAATCGCCGCCGGAAATCCGTGCCGCAGCATCCACAAACGCTTTGACGATGAACTGACGGAATATCTTTTGAAACTCAGATGGTGGGACTGGGACGCGGAAAAGATTTTTGCCCATTTAGAAATCCTCATCAGTGCAGACATCCGAAAGATAAAAGACATCTTCTGAGTTTTCTACAGGCTCGCCATTTTCGTTTCTGGCATTTTCCATTTTGGCAATTTCCATTTTTGACACAATCGATACAGATAGACCGTCATTTTAAGAAATCCCGATTTTTTCCGATGACGACAGATTTATATTAAGTGATACAACCTTTTTCTACGAGGATGATATGATTTCCTTTTTTCAACACCGATTTTTTTCTTCCGCCATTTTCCTCGCTTTCTTTTGCACATCCGCTTTAGCTCAAAATATTCTAAGCAATGGCAATATGGAATACGGAGATGGCGGTTGGTATCTTTGGAACAATCCCGACGGTCCCGCAACCGTCGAAATGAAGCTCGCCGAACCCGGACTCGGCTACGACGGATCGCAAGGCGTTAAAATCGTCGTAAAGCAACTGCCAAAAATCTGGTGGGGATTGCAACTGCAACCGCCAAAATTTTTAGCGGATTCAGCTTATTACAAATTAAATTTCAAGGCCAAAGGAAACGTTCCCATCAATGCGATTGTCCAAGGCGGCCCGCCGGATTACCGCCAAAAGGAAAGTGCCTCCTTCGACCTTTCGGAAAAATGGCAAACCTATTCGATGACATTTCTCGCCGACCAAAAGGGCTACGGGCTGAATAACGTCACCTTCCATGTGGGTTTGAAAAAAGGCTGGCTGCAAATGGACGACGTGGAAATCGAAAAAATCGGATCTATGGACAGCCAATGGTTTGCCTCTTCCGAATCGCGCATCGATAGCCTGCGCAAAGCCGACTTTTCGGTAAAGGCAAAGCCCGGAGAAAAAGTCCATGTCAAATTGCAACGGCACGCATTCCCATTTGGCACGGCACTCGCCCTTTACAAAATGAACGGCAACAGCAAGCAGGACAGCGTGGAAAAATGGTATCGTGAAAAAGCGAAGAAATTCTTTTGGCACGGCGTTTCGGAAAACCAGTTCAAATGGCCTGAATACGAACCGAAAAAAGGAAAAGTCAAACGGGAAGAGATGAAGGAATACACCGACTTTACCGCACAAAACAGTTGGGAACTGCGAGGGCACGCCTTGATGTGGGGACACCAGGGCTACGGTTTCGACAAGCACTATTCCAATCCGGGTTCGCCCAAGAAATGCAAGGATTTCGCCAACTATCTCAAAGCGAGAATCGACCGCGACCTCAAAGAATACAAAGGAAAAATCACCGAATACGACGTGTGGAACGAACCTTTGCACGAAGCATACACTTTCAACACCTGCGGCTGGAATCTTCTGGACAGCGCATTCATCTGGGCGCACCGCGCAGATCCGGAAGCCAAGCTTTACATCAACGAATACAATGTCGTTGCCGCCGGAGAAACAGACCGCTATTACAATCTGATTCGAGGAATGCTGGACCGCAAAGTTCCCATTCATGGAATCGGCGTGCAATGTCACTTCGGCTTACGCCCCGTCGTCCCGGCCCTAATCCGGGAACGTTTGGATAAGCTGGCGACTCTCGGCTTGCCCATCAAGATCACGGAATTTGACATCGGAGATTGGCAACTAGGCATGAACGATTCCGAAAGCGTACAGGCACAAAAATACGAGACCTTCATCCGCACCGCATTCAGCCATCCCGCCGTTTCGGGAATTCTTTTGTGGGGATTCTGGGACAATCGCCATTGGGTCAAGAACGGCGGCGTTATTGCCGCAGACGGGCGCGAAAAGCCCGCAGCCAAAGCGATTTTCGACTTGTGGCACAAAACCTGGAACACCGACACGACCGCGGTCGCTGGCGAAGATGGACTCGCCCACTTTCGCGGATTCAAAGGAACTTACCAGGTAACAGCCGAAGGCAAGACCTTTGAAATGCGAGTCGAATAAATCCTCTTGCGGAAGGCCTTTTGGGGGCCAATTTCCAATGCGATTCGCATTCTTTACAAAAATGTTCTGAATTTTCGGATATCCAAGCCGAACCATATATCCCGGTTGAAATTCCTTCGCCCATTTTCTTTTTGAAAACGGGCGTTTTTTTTAGATTCGTTCCATCATCCAAGAGGATTCCATGCTGGAAGAACTTCACGAAGAATGCGGCGTTATCGGCATTTACAATAGCGAAAACGTCGCCCGCAATGTTGCCATGGGACTTTACGCCCTGCAACACCGAGGCCAGGAAAGCGCTGGCATCGCCATCACCAACGGAGAAAAAATACGAGTCCGAAAATCCATGGGACTTGTATCCACCCTTCTCCGAGAACACAACGTTGACGAACTGCAGGGATTTGCCGGCATCGGGCACGTCCGTTATAGCACGACAGGTTCGAGCACTCTCGCCAATGCGCAACCGATTCTTGTCAGCTGCAAATGGGGGCAACTAGCCATCGCCCACAACGGCAACTTGACAAATGCCGCCGAACTCCGCGCCGAGATGGAAGAAGCCGGGCATATTTTTCAAACGACTTCGGATTCCGAAATTCTTTTGCACGATATAGCCAGAACCCATGCGCCAAACGTCAAGGAAGCCATCAAAAAAGCGCTTTCCAAACTCACCGGCTGCTTTTGCATTATCATCTTGACCAAAGACGCCATGTATGTAGCGCGGGACGGTTACGCATTCCGACCGTTGTCGCTTGCCCGATTCGGCAACGGCTGGTGCATCGCCAGCGAAACCTGCGCCTTCGATCTTCTGGGTGCCACTTACGTCCGCGACATCCAAGCGGGTGAACTTTTGACCATCACCCAAGACGGCCTTCATTCCGAAACCTTCGTCAAGAAAGATCACCTTGCCCACTGCATTTTCGAATACATCTACTTCGCCAGACCGGACTCCCGCATTTTTGAACAAATCTGCGACAAGGTGCGCCGCAAAATGGGCAAACAGCTCGCCCGGGAATGCCCCGTCGAAGCGGACGTCGTCATTCCCGTTCCCGATTCTTCGACAACAGCGGCCCTCGGTTACGCCCGGGAATCCGGCATCAAATTTGAACTCGGGCTTTTGCGCAATCACTATGTGGGAAGGACATTCATCGACCCGACACAGAACGTCCGCGCCCAAAAAGTCCGGCTGAAATTCAACCCTATCGAAGGCGTTCTCAAAAATCGCAAGGTCTGCGTCGTCGATGATTCCATTGTACGGGGCACGACACTCAAAATTCTTTCGCGCATGATTCGGGACGCCGGAGCGACTGAAGTCCACATTCGTATCGCATCGCCCCCTGTAGCACACGCTTGCTATTTCGGAATGGATTTTCCGAATGCAGGCGACCTGGCGGCAAATAATATGACCCCGGAAGAAATCGCCAAAATGCTCGGCGTCGAAAGCCTGGGATACTTGAGCATCGAAGGAATGAAAGAATGCACAGGAGCTCCCGCCGACTATTGCGCCGCCTGTTTTGACGGCAACTATCCCGAATATATCGGAAAGGACACTGGAAAATTCAGCTGCGGCTAGGATTCATGTTGATAGTTATCAGTTATCAGTTATCAGTTGGTAGTTGGCAGTGGTTAGCGGCTAGCGGCGAGTGAATTACCGCACGTTCCCCTTGCCGCTGATCACTAGCCGCTTCTCCCATTCTGAGTACTCCTAACTCCTAACTTCTAACTATTAACTAGCAACTCCCCGCCTCCTCGAGGCGGCCTTTTATTATAATTGTTGCCGTGAAATTTTCAAAAGGATTTATCGATGGTCTCCCGATTGGAATCGGCTATTTCGCCGTCTCCTTTTCTTTTGGCATCGCCGGATCCAAGTTTCTCCCCTGGGATTTTGTCACGCTCATTTCCATGACAAACCTGACATCCGCCGGGCAATTTGCCGGAATCCAGATTATGCAGGCAACCGGCACCTTTATCGAAATGGCAATCGCCACTTTTTTCATCAACCTGCGCTATTCCCTGATGGCGATTTCACTTTCCCAAAAGGTTTCGCCCTCATTTAAAACGCCGCAACGCCTGCTTTTGAGCGTCGGCATTACCGACGAAATTTACGCACTCGCCATGTCGCAAAAGGAAGCGGTAACGCCTCTCTACTTTTTAGGACTTACCGCCCTTCCCTATATCGGCTGGAGTCTTGGCACTTTCTGCGGAGCGATTGCCGGCCAAGTTCTTCCTGCCATACTGACCAACGCGCTGGGTGTCGCCCTATACGGCATGTTCATCGCGATTGTGATTCCCCAGATGAAATTGCACAAGCCGACCTGCGTCGCTGTCGCTATTGCCATCGCACTCAGTCTGGCGTTCCGATACATTCCGATTCTGCAAGGGATTTCCGCCGGATTTTCCATTATCCTCTGCGCGCTTATTGCTTCCCTTTTCTGCGCCAGATTTTTCCCCGTAAAACAAGGAAATATTCCATGAATTGGCGTGATTTTTTCCTGTATTTGCTGACCATGGCGGGAGTTACTTACTTGCTTCGGACAATTCCTTTCATTTTGCTCCGTAAACAGCTCAAAAGCGAATTTTGGAATTCTTTTTTATCCTATATTCCCTTTACGGTTCTCGCAGCGATGACCGTCCCCGCCATGTTCTATGCGACGGACAATCGGCTTTCGGGCATTGCCGCCTTTTTTGCCGCAGCCGCCGCAGCCATTTTAGGGCGCGGACTCGTCATTGTCGCCTGTGCAGCAACCGCAGCGGTTTTATTTATGGATGGCGTTATTTTATGAGAGGTAAAACATGAGTTCTTCACGAGAAAACTGGGGTTCCAAACTCGGTGTCATTCTCGCAGTCGCCGGTAGCGCGGTGGGTCTCGGCAATTTTTTACGCTTCCCGGTTCAAGCGGCAAGCAACGGAGGCGGGAGCTTCATCATTCCCTAACTCATCGCCTTTCTGGTTCTGGGCATTCCGCTCTCTTGGATAGAATGGACGCTGGGGCGCTATGCGGGAATTCTTCGCCACGGCACATCGCCGAGCGCCTACGATAAAATCATCGACCGGCCTTGGGGAAAGTATTTGGGCTCCCTCGGACTTCTCCCTCCCCTGTTCATCATCTTCTATTACGTCTTTATCGAATCCTGGATCCTCGCCTTCGCCTGGTATTCCCTGACCGGAAAACTGATGGCGGTCGTCCAAGCCGGGGAGATTACCGAGTTCTTCCGGAACTTTATTTCGTTGAACGAAAAAATCGGCAGCATTCCCGCAGCGATACTCTTCTTTGCCATCACATTCGTGTGCAATATGGTTTTGATTTTTCTTGGAGTGCGCAAGGGAATCGAACGGGCGAATAAAATTTCCATGCCGATTCTCGTCATCATGGGAATCATTCTGGTCGTCCGCGTCCTCACCCTTCCCGATATTGGCAAGGGTCTCGCCTTCATGTGGAATCCCGATTTTTCAGCTCTCCTGGAACCCCGAATCTGGCTTGCCGCAGCGGGGCAGGTATTCTTTACCATGAGCCTCGGCATGGGCATCGTCTTTTGCTATGCTAGCTACACCAAACGGCACGACGACATCGTCCTCTCTTCCCTTTCGGCGGGATCGGCGAACGCCTTTGCCGAAATCATCTTGGGCAGCACCATTGTGATTCCGCTAGCCATTCTCATCCTCGGATCCAACATTGAAGAATGCGCCAAACTGGGAACTTTCGGGCTGGCGTTCCAAAGCATGCCTCTCGTATTCGGCAAGCTGCCGCTCGGCTCCGTTTTCATGACCATCTGGTTCTTTATGCTGTTCATCGCCGGGGTCACCAGCGCCATTTCCATCATCCAGCCTTTAATCAGTTTCTGTGAAGACGACCTAAAAATTTCCCACAACAAGTCCGTCATGACGATTGGCCTCATTTCCCTTGTCGGCGGAATCATCGCTATCGCAGGCAATGCGGCGGGCGCCATTGACGAACTGGATTTCTGGGGCGGCAGTTTTCTGCTGGTCGTTTTAGGAGCCGTCCAAGCTCTCGTCTTTGCCATCGTCCTCGGCAAAAAACGAAAGAACCGCGATTCCGTAGCCTTCGAACTTTTAAATTGCGGAAGTGCCATCAAGTTGCCGCGGATTTTTCGCATCATCATCCGCTACGTCTGCCCAGCGGCATTGCTCACCCTGCTGGTCGCATGGATTTTCCACGATGGACTGAACGTCCTTTTGATGAACAACATCGATCCCAAAGCCGTCGTTTCCTTCTTCGGCTGCGAATTTTCTCAAAAGTCCTTTGTCCTGGGATTCCGCATTTTCCTGCTAGCCCTTGTCGGACTCCTTAACGCGGCGATTTGGTATGCCTGGAAAAGCGGGCGCGCACAAAAACACAGGAGGATAGCCTAATGGAACTGACTCTCGGCGGACTCGTCTTTATGATTGCCTCGTGGACGGCCATCATCGGATTGAACACATTCTGCTTCTACAAAATCTTCAAAAAGAAGAAATAGCGTTTACAAAAACGAAAGTTCCGGCATTTCCAGATGGATCTGCCGGATTTTTATTTGGCGCATTCCATTCAAGTTTAAAAAGGCAACAAAAAGGGCCGGTTCGTTAGCGCCCTTCGACAGGCTCAGGGACCGCCGGTTAGTGCACCTCGGCAAGCTCGGTAACCGCTTGTCGAACTAAGCCTCTTCGCGAGGTCGCTGAGCTTCGCTTAGTGAGCTTGTCGAACTAGCCGAAGCGTGATCAGTTGAAAATTGGGAGTTGGAACTGAAAACTGAGTTCACCTTGTGAAAGAAAAATGCTCCGTTTGAAAAGAACTTCACCTAGTGAAAAACGAGTATTTGGTGGAAGATTGCCCATCATTCCCCAAAATAAAGTACTAACCACAGACCACTAGCACTCTCATACAAATTGACTTTTTAGAAGATGCCAAAAATCAAACGCTTTTGCCATCTGAAACGCTTCATTCGTCCAAAAAGAATTCTGGACGAATGAGAAAAACGGCATCATTTAAACTAGAGGTTCATAAACTTCGTCTGGAAGGTGACGCCTTGCTGTCGAATCCGGATCAAGAAGCCGCCTTTGGAAAGTTTCTTCGTCGAAAGGAAATGCGTTCCAGCCGATTTCGCAGAAGTTTCTTCAAACCGTTTATTGCCGAGCAAATCCAAAATTTCCACTTTCGTTACGCCCGATTTCGGAAGCGTAAACTGTACGCCGCCGGAAAGTTTTTGGAATGAGATATTCTGTTTTAAAGGAGCCGCAAAAATCGGGTCGGGAATGGTATCGGTTTCCGCAGAACACGCCGTATAGGAATCCGGGTTTGAAGCCAGAAAACCTTTGACCAAAGAACCGGAAGTGCTGTATTGAAGGTTTGTCGCCGAGGCGCCCGATGTAAAAGCAGCCGTGCCTTCGTTGATTTTAGAAGCCGACCAATTCGCCCAGGAAAGTTTATGCGTATTCAAGTATTCCTGCCAGCTATTATTCCGGCTGACATCCGGCGAGCCGCCGCCATCGGAATTTCCCGTTCCCCATTCCGAAACGAACACGGAAAGGCCCGCATTCATCGCCGTCAATCCATTCGTCCCTTCGCAATTGCCACCCCAACTATAAGATCCATCCCAGCAATGGGAATTTGCATAATAATGGAGAGTGTAGGCGGTATTTTTCTCGGAGTCCGAGACTTCATTACCGATAACTTCCTGCGGATTCTGATCCCAAGAGCGGGTTCCAACGAGAATCAGATTATCGGAATACTGGCGAATGGCCGCCACTACCTGATTCGCGTAATTTTTAATCGTCGTCCAAGAAATATCCGTAGGTTCATTGTAGATTTCAAAAATCACGTTATCATATTGCCCATAAGCTTGCGCCATTTCACTAAAGAAAGCCACCGCGTTGGAAGTCTGTTCATGCGCATTATGGGAATGCCAGTCGATAATCACATAAATATCATTTTTTATGGCCGCTTCTACGACGGTTTTGACAAATTGTTTTTGATTATTGGGATCGCTCGTATATCCTTTGAGCGAAATGCCGTTCCAAGAGCCGCTCCAATCCTCTGTTCCCGTCGCCATGGCCGCCCGCACTATCTGGATTTTCATGTCATTCACCATCGTTGTCACGCCCGCGTCAGTCCAGAACTCCATCGCATCTGGCAGAAGGCTCCAATAAAGGCTCATTCCGCGAACCTGAACTTCGGCACCATCTTGAACGCCTTTGCAAGAACCGTAAATTTGTCCCTTGCCGCTTGAATTTTTTCCAGCCATCAATTGTCCGTATTGACTGACAGGGCCGACACGTTCTGCTGTGATCGAAAAGGCACTCGTCACTGCAAGCAATCCTGCAACAATAGCTTTATTCCAATTCATAAAAATCTCCATTCAAGGGGTTCTTTTAGAAATATAAGCCATTTTTTTGAAGGAAGGGGAAATTTTTCCCGATGACGTTTACGGATGTGTACGAGCGCACAGAAAAATATCCCCAAAGCTAACCGCCAAAGCAAGTCCAACAAATAAAAGAACACTTGATTCTCCATTTCACGATTTCCAAATCCAATATTTTTTCTATATTCTGCGTTACTGGTAGAAACCAGCGGAGCTTTAGCTCAATTGGTTAGAGCCACGGACTCATAACCCGTTGGTTCCGGGTTCAAGTCCCGGAGGCTCCACTTAAAGACTTCGGCATTGCGCCGGGGTCTTTTTTATTTTGCATACAGAATCATTTGAATCCTATTCGCCACATAAAAGCGAGAAACGACATCAAGGCGGCATCCTATCGTTTAACGAATTCCAGAAAAATGCGTGGACGGCAAAATATTATTTGAAATCAAGCACTAACTCCTATCCACTAACCACTAGCCTTTCCCCTCTTCCAACTCTCTAATCCTGAACCTTTAGCGCAAGTTGCTATCTTTACCCGCGCCATGGCATTCTATTCAGACGACGTCCTCCAAGATTTGAAACAGCAGACGAATATCGCGGACATCATCCAGCAATTCGTTCCGCTGAAGCGTTCCGGATCCGGGCGCTTTGTCGGGCGTTGCCCTTTCCACAATGACCATTCCCCATCGATGAACGTAAACACGCAAATGGGCATTTACAAATGCTTTGCCTGCGGAGCGGGCGGCGACGTTTTCAAATTCATCATGGAACACGAAAAAATGGACTTCAAAGCGGCTGTGGAGTGGATTGCCAATGCGACCGGTTTTCAGCTTCCGTCCATCCATCACGCGGAAAATCCGAAAAATGCCGAAGAACGTTCCCTTGTCCGCGAGTTGAACGACCTCGCCGCCGATTGGTTTGTAGAGCAGCTTCCCCACAGCGAAAAAGCCCTCGGCTACATTTCCTCCCGGCACTTGTCCAAGGAAACGCGCCACTTTTTTAAAGTCGGCTACGCTCCGGACGGACGCGAAGGTTTTTTGAGTTTCGCCGCCAAAAACGGATTTTCTCCCCGGCAGCTTGTGGAAGCGGGACTCGCCGTCGAAAGGGAGAACGGAGGCATCGCCGACAAATTCCGTGACCGTCTGATGTTCGCCATCGAAAATCTTTCCGGAAAAGTGGTCGCATTCGGCGGGCGCATTCTCGACAAAGAGAAAAAGGCCCCCAAATACCTGAACAGCCCGGACACCGCCCTCTATAAAAAAGGCGAGATCCTATACGGGCTTTCCAAATCCAAAAATGAAATTCCCAAAGCGGGATCGGTCATCCTCGTCGAAGGCTATTTCGACATGATCAGCCTTTTTCAGGCCGGCGTAAAGAACGTCGTCGCCGTTTCAGGAACAGCCCTTACCGAAAAGCACGCCGAAATCCTTTCGCGCTACACCAAGACCGCCTATCTGGTCTTCGATGGGGACGAGGCTGGGCGCACGGCGACAAGACGCACCATCGAAATCGTTTTGCCACAAGGCATTATTCCAAAGATTGTCGCCCTTTCCCGCCCGAACGGAGAAAAAATCGACCCCGACAACTTTATGAACGAACACGGCGAATCCGCTGCCGACGATTTTCGGGCCGAGCTTACCCACGCCGAAGACTGGTTCAGCTACCTTTCCCGCATTTCGCCGACGGACACCGTCGAAGACAGGGCGAAGTTCATCACCCACATCAAATCCATTCTCGTCAACATCCGCGACAGCGAACTGCAAAACCAGTATCTGCGCATTCTGGCCGAACGCTTTGGCGCTAGACCCGACTTTGCTGGCATCCGCCCCGAAAAAGAAAAACGGAAATTTCAAAAAGAGGACGAACTTCTACAAGCTCCCCCCGAAGAGCAAGTCCCCTGGCAAGCACTCCCTCCGCTGGAACTCCGATTCATCCACTTGGTCATCGCCTCCCCTTCTCTTTGGGAAGCGGCCAGCGCCTTCTTCGATTTGGATTTCGCCGCTTCGGGAGTCAGCCTCTTCGCTTCCGAAATTCTGGACGAGCTGCTCAGCACAGCCATCGCGGAATACGCGGAAACAAAACAGATCCATCTGATGCGCCTTCACGATTCGCTTTCGCCTCTCCCCGCCCAAGTCCTCGAATCTTTTGGGGATGAATCCTGGAAGCCGGAAGCTGCGCAAAAGGAATTTCTGGAAACCCTGGCCGAGCTGGAAATCCGCACGGCCGAGCGCATGAGGGATGTTCTCAAGACGAAGCCAATAACCGGCGAAGTCATTCAATGGCGTCTGGATTTGCACACCTTTGCTTCTAAAATGCAGCAAAACCGAACCCGCTACGGCGAAGATCCTTCCCTAAGTTCTACCTTTTTCAAAAACCTGCTGGATTACCGCAACGAACTCGTCCAATTCAGCAGCAAATTATAAATTGGAGTCACCATGCTTTCTATCAAAAATCTCAAAGCCAGCCTGTTGGATGGAACGCCGATTCTTCAAGGCATCAACCTGGACGTGAAACCCGGTGAAGTTCACGCCATCATGGGACTCAACGGCTCCGGAAAAAGTACTCTGGCAAAAGTCATCAGCGGACATCCGGCATACAAAATAGACGCCGGCTCCGTCGAAATGGACGGCAAGAATCTGCTGGAACTCGATCCCGCATCCCGGGCGAACGAAGGCTTTTTCGCCAGCACCCAATACCCGATAGAAATCCCCGGAGTTCCCAACGTGGAATTTTTGCGCATGGCGGTAAACTCCAAGCGTGCCTACTTGAATCAAGGACCCGTTTCCGACGAGGAATTCAACCGGCAGCTGAACGCCGCCATGGAACTTTTGGAAATGGACGAACGCTACCGCACCCGCGGACTGAACGACGGCTTTTCGGGCGGGGAAAAAAAGCGCAACGAGATTTTGCAGATGGCGATGCTCCTTCCCAAATACGCATTCCTGGACGAAACGGATTCGGGACTCGACATCGACGCCCTGCGCATTGTTTCCGGCGGGATCAACCACTTGCGCACACCGGAGCGCGCCGTCATTCTAGTAACGCATTACGAACGCCTGCTCGACTATGTAAAGCCGGATTTCGTCCACATTCTGCTCAAGGGGAAAATCGTTCTGTCCGGGGGACCGGAACTGGCGAAAAAACTGGAAAAAGAAGGCTACGAAAACCTTGAGGGCATCGTCTAATGCAAAAAGAAGCTTTGGAAAGAATCCGGGCGATTGGCCTCCCGACCCGCCACTCCGAAGACTGGAACTACTTCCCCATTTCCCTGCTCGCCCAGGCAGAAGGGCTGCGCTTTATCGCCGACCCGTCCATTCCCATTGAACCAAAGGACGACCGCAACGAAGAACGCCTGTCCCAAGCGGGAATTTCCCCAAAGGATTTTCAAGTCGAAAGCGAAACCGATTTTGCCGCGCTGCTTCCCATCGCCCTCGGCGCTCAAACGCTGGTCAAGAACATCGGCAAAGGCGAAAGCGAAAACGGCATTCTCAAAGCGCACGACGAATTTTCGCACACGGTCTTCCGCATCGGCGACGGCGCCCGGGTTTCCCTTGAAATTCTGGAAAATAAAATCCCACGAAATCTTTCGGCGGAACGGCTAGATTTTTTTGTCGGAGCGAACGCCCAGTTGGAACTTTTCTCCACCGAGGAATCCCACGCCGGGGAACTTAAATTCCGCAGCATCCACGTTTTCCAGTCCGAAAATTCCCAAGTCGATATTTTGGATTTCAATCGTACAGAGTCCGTTCGCCGTATCGAAGTCAAGGTGCTTCTCAACGGAGAAAACGCCCGTTTTGCCTTCCGGGAACTGAACCTGCTCTCGGGCGAAGCCAGCGAAAACGGATTTGTGCGGGTGCAGCACAATGCGCCGCAGTGCAAAAGCCATCAATTTGTGCGCAACCTGCTTTCGGGAGCCTCTTCCATGAGCTACGACGGCGGCGTCATCGCCAGTGCGAATTGCCCCGGCACCGATTCTTCGGAACTCGTCAATACCATCCTTCTTTCCGACGATTCCAAAGTCCGCGTCAAGCCCACCCTCAAAATCTACCACGATGACGTTTCCTGCTCCCATGGCAATACGGTCGGCACTCTGGACGAAGAAGCCATTTTCTATCTGACGAGTCGCGGGATTGAAAAAGAAAAAGCGGAGGCGCTTTTGCAGCAAGCCTTCGCCAAAGATTTAATTGCCGAGCATCCGGGCCAAGCCGGACGCGAACGCCTGTTCAAGTTGTTGAACGCCTAGGGCAAGATTCAATCCATTCGCTAGCGCAGATTTTTCTTGGCTCCCCGCAAAAGGTTTTTCACCTGTTTCGCCGTCATCGGCGGTTCTGTCGGCGTGTTGCGCCGTTTTTGCGGCATGCAGTCTTCACAATAAAAATGCACGACCCTTCCAAAACTTGCGGCACCGCCTTCTATCGCCATTTCACGGGAAATGTAGGAGTGCAGAGGGGCTTCCTTTTTGCATTTTTCACAAATACCGATTTTGGGTTCGGACGCTTTCTTTTCGCGGGGGCGATTATCCCTTTTTTTCGTTTCTTCCCAAGCGCGGGCAGAAGCAGCATTTTTCGCCAAAAACT
The DNA here is from genome assembly GCF_900167415.1 of Fibrobacter intestinalis. Lineage (GTDB taxonomy): Bacteria > Fibrobacterota > Fibrobacteria > Fibrobacterales > Fibrobacteraceae > Hallerella > Hallerella intestinalis. The sequence goes on from NZ_FUWU01000047.1 coordinate 20,965, forward strand.
TGTCTGAAATCATATCTACAACTCCTTTTTGATACTAAAAATCCGCCGAGAAAGGAACAGTCCCAAAAGGGTATGCCCCAGCGACGTAGAAGCATGGTTGGAATCGTAGAGGCTCCGCGCAAACTTTCCCCGTAATAGCTGCTCCTTTTCAAAATTCTCCACATGGGCGGCAAAATCCAGAACGTGGACTCGGTCTCCATTTTCCAAAGTACGCATCTTCCCATTTAATTTTTCCACTTCCGTTGCCGCTTCGGGAAAAGCTTCTTGCGGAATCGTCAGCAGATACAGCACCGAAGACGTCTTGGAAAGAATTTCTTCGCACAGGCGCTTGTAAACGGCAAAAACTTTTTCGGCGTCCGCACCCAGACGCAATTCATGCAATCCGAGTCCCAGGACAATCCTTTCGGCCAGTTTCCCGAATATGTCGCAAGGCGCGCGGGAAAGTACGGAAGCCAGCGGATAGCGGACCAGCGGAGAAATGGCAAATTGCACAGGCCGGGTCGGATATTCGCAAAGGACCATTTCGGAAAACAGGGTCGCCGCCTCGCCGTCGGCACCCATCAATTCATCGCCGATAACTTGGATTCGATGAGTCATGGATATAAACTACTTTATTTAGCCTTTCCACACACATAATTCCCAATATTTTTCTTTTTTTCGGCGAAAAACGATGCGATTTCCCGTTTCAACCAAAGCCCGAGGCACATTTTCAATCGGCTCCCCGTCATCGACAAGAAAAAGAATTTCCTCGCCGGAATTCACTCCCGAAAGCACAAGACGCGCCCGAACGGAACCCATGGGGCAAGCAACTCCCCGCAAGTCCACAGGAGCGGAAGCAAAGCGATGCAGACCGAGTTCCGCAGGAAAACTAAAATCCCGGGATGTTTCGCAAAAACGGACAATCTCTTCGGCATAGGCCTTCGGCTGCGCAATCCAGTCTCCCAGTCCTTCGGGAAGAGCCGACTTTGGCAACCGCTGGATAAAAGAAAGAGCCTTTTCCGGCGAAAAAACGGCAAAAACGGAATCGGAACGGCGCAAAATCCCCCCCCAAGCGTGCCCCAAAAGAAGCAAAAGCGAATTTCCCAGATTTTCACATTCCCGATTCGCTTCCAGCCATTTTTCCAGAGGGGATTTTTCCAACCGATTTTGTGTCATATTTTTGTCACTAATTCCGAACGGAATATAGCATTATTTCTTTTGTAATTCTATATTTGGCCGCAAGCATCGATAATGCAAAAGGTTTAAAATGGCTCAATACTTATTGGATATCCTCTTTGTCATCTACGTCATCGCCGGGCTCGGACTTGTCGTTTACGGATTCAACTGCTACTGGAGCATCTATCTTTTTCTTAAGAATTCACGCCGGGTGCGCCTCGCCGATCGCAAGAATCTGCTCCGCTTCTACCGCGACCACAAGATGGATGAACTTCCGATGGTCACGACCCAGCTTCCCGTTTTCAACGAAGCCAACTGCGTGGAACGTCTCATCGACGTCGTCTGCGCCATCGACTACCCGAAGGACAAGCACGAGATCCAGGTCCTCGACGACTCGACCGACGACTGCTACGAAGTGACCAAACGCAAAGTCGCCGAAATGCAGGCGAAAGGCTACGACATCAAGCTCATCCACCGCACCAACCGGAAAGACTTCAAGGCGGGGGCCCTGAAAGAAGGCTTGGAAGTGGCGAAAGGCGAATACGTCGCCATTTTCGATGCGGACTTTGTGCCGAACAAGGATTTTCTTTTGAAAACCGTCCCCTATATGGTGATGGATTCCTCCGTCGGACTCGTACAGGGACGCTGGGGACACTTGAACCGCACGGAATCGGGTCTGACCCTTGCCCAATCCATCGGCATTGACGGGCATTTTGTGATTGAACAGTCCGCGAGGAGCTGGGGCGACCTCTTTATGAACTTCAACGGCACGGCGGGCGTATGGCGCAAGCAGGCGATTATCGACGCCGGCGGCTGGGAAGGCGACACACTGACCGAAGACATGGACTTGTCTTACCGGAGCCAGCTCGCCGGTTGGAAGATGAAATTCGTCTTTGACGTAATCGTTCCCGCAGAACTTCCCGACGACATCAATGCGTTCAAGGCGCAGCAGTTCCGCTGGGCAAAGGGTTCCATCCAGACGGCGATGAAAGACTTGCCGCTCGTATTCAAAGCGAAAGTACCGTTCCGCAAAAAAATCGGAGCGTTCCTGCACACGACCCACTATTCCATTCATCCCTGCATGCTTTTTACGGCGTTGTGTTCCTACCCGCTTCTCGCCTGGTTTGAACCTGTCGCCCATTTGCCGGTCTGGCTTTTCACCGTCGGATTCGTCTTTATTTTCCTAGCCGCCATTGCTCCTTCCACTCTTTATTTTGTCGCCCAGCGCTGCTCCGGCTATACCGGCTGGAAAACCCGAATGCTCTCCCTTCCCATTCTTATGGCGATGGGTGTCAGCATTGCGATTAGCAACACGCGCGCCTGGTTTTCGGCGGTCTTCGGCAAGCAAGGCACTTTTGTCCGCACTCCCAAAACCGGCGGCAAAAAGCATTCCCATTTCCGGCAGAAATTTCCGTTCCTCGCCCTTTTGGAAATCGGCGTCGGCATCTATTGCGTTCTAGGGCTTCTCGCTTATATCGGCGCACAAAAATTTATCATCGGGCCGTTCCTCGCCCTCTACGCTGTCGGCTTCCTTGCAGTCGGCACCCTCAGCTTCATCCAGTATTTCCAGAATTTGCTGAACATCCGCAAAGACAAAAAGAAATAAGATTTAAAATGGATTTGATGAAGAAAGCGGCAAAAGCCGCTTTTTTTATGTGAGCCGCAAACCGTCAGCCTATCCCCCGTTTAAGTGGAATTTATTGGCTGATGCAATATATATTATCCCTATGGCAATTCCCTGCAAACAAAAACGCCGATTTTCCCGTCTGGTCATTCAGAAACAGGAACCGGCAAAATACAAGCAAATTGAGATGCGGACTCTAAAAGTCGGCATCTGGATTAACGTGTTCATGGGGATTTGCGGCTGGGTCGGCTATTATTTCGCAAGTTCCTATGCGCTCGCTCTCGACGGCAGCCTATGCATCATCTCGGCGGTGAGTTTCATCATCGCGCTTTCCATTACCCGCGAACGCGACGTGACCAGCGACGAATACCCCTTCGGCATTTACAGCATCGAAAACGTTTACGCCCTGCTGCAAGGCATTTTGCTTATCGCTATTACGGTCTATGCGATTTTTCAGGGCGGCGAAAGCATTTTCCATTTCTTTTGCGGAGGGCGCGCGGAACCGGAAACGCTTAAGCTGAAACCTTTACTCATCTATACGGTAGGCATGGTTTTCGCATGTGCCGGAGTCTGGCTCTACTACCGTAAACAATCTCAAAGAACCGGCGGGGAAAGCCCAATACTCCGCTCCGAAACGGTCGCCGCCTATATGGACACTCTAGTCACCATCGGTACGGGAATCGCCCTCGTTCTCATGGCGGCGGTTCCGTCCGATTCCAAGCTTGCCTTTCTCAACTATATCGGCGACTCTATCATCGTCATCCTAATTTCCCTGCTATTGCTTCCCGCTCCTATCCGCCTTGTTTCCCATTCGTTTTTTTCCCTTATCGGCAGGACAACGCAAAACGCATCCCTGAAACGGAAGACGGAAGCCGTCATCAAAACCAGCCTCGACAATTCCTTTCGCCTGAAAAAAGTTCTGCTATTTCATATCGGCTCCTCTTACGAAGTCGATGTCACCATTTCGCCGGTAAACGATGCGGAAATGAACATTTTCCGCTTTCGCGAGACCCGAAAAGTTCTGGAAGAACGTTTGAAAAAGCTCTACCCCAATCTGGTGCTGCAACTTTTTCTGGAATGAATTTTTAGAGCAGGCCTAAAGCCTTCGCAAATAAATCTTTTCGGAACGATCGCCCCATAAGCTTTTGTGATTTATCCTTTTGAAGGGATTTTATACCATCTTCCAACAAATGCTCGCGATTAAAATTAGTTAGTCTCCCCTTAAAATCCCGCCCAGCCCGCATAACTATTGGGAAAAACTGATTTCTACCCTGTGAAAATATTGCAAGGTTTTCTAAAATATGACTGAAAACCTTGCATTTTTTTCATGTACAGACCGCCAAAATCCCACGC